>JAKBSX010000122.1 GCA_021844725.1 Actinomycetes bacterium
AGCATCCTAATTCTACCAGCTCTGCCTCACTGAAGTATTTTTTGAGGCGCTCGAAAAATGCATCATTAACATCCAAATGCCAGGTGATGGCTTCAGCGTAGGCCAGAGCTGCTTTCTGTCGTTCGTCATAGATCGTGGTTGATTCAAAATTCAGGAGCTGGTCATACTGCTGTTCAACCAGTCCAGATTGGCTGGCTTTTACAGACCTCTGATTGCCGCAATATTCGCATTTAACAGACCTTGAGACATATACCCGGCACAGATCCTTTATGGCATGGTCACAGATGCCTTCTCTGAAAAGGTCTTTCCAGCTGTTGGCAAATGCCCAGAATGCGGCGGGTACATGGGCACGAATTGCTGAGCTTTCTGGTCTTGGAGTTCCTTCCCTAGCGCACCTCTCCATCTCGGCTTGCATAGCCGGGTCCATTTGCTCTATTGGAAAGTAGCTAATTCTCTGGGTCATTATCTCTCCTCTTAGATTTCAGAAACAAACGATTGCAGGCTGTGGACAATAGTAGCAGAAGAGGTGGCCCTGTTCAAGAGGCAAGTGACCCATGAACGACCTTTTGGTAGATCGTTTTGGAGTTCGGTGACAGGTAAACGGGTTGTAAAATGGTCCATTTCTCTAAGTTGTAACCGATTCAGAATTACTACGGCTCTTTACCAGTCAGATGCAAGATGGTCGTTCCTAGTCACGGGGATGCAATCGGTTGTATAATGTACCAAGTCAGCAGGTTTATTGGTTGTGGGTACGAGGGGCATGAAATTGGAATCAAATATCTCTAGTTGGATTGGTAAAAGCGTCCTTCGTGAGGAAGATCTGAAGCTTGTAAGCGGCAGAGGTGAATACGTTGCTGATCTGACTATGGACGGGCAACTGTTTATGAAGGTGGTACGTTCCCCATTTCCCCACGCCAAGGTGGAAGGCATTGACAAGGGTAGTGTGAGCGATTTTCCCGGAGTGATAGCCGTCTTTACAGCCGAGGATTTCGAGGGGTATTTTCAGCCGCTCGTGATTCCAGCCTTTCCCGGCGGGAGGGTGCACGGCCCTCCGGTTCCGATGATCAGTGATGGAATTGTGCGTTTTGTTGGCGAACCGGTGGCAGTGATAGTGGCTACCAGGCCAGAGTATGCCGAAGATGCAGCCGAAGCCATTGAGATTAATTATGAACCGCTGCCTAGCGTCTCGCGGCTTGAGGATGCATATTCTGGGTCCACTCTCATCCATTCAGAGCTTCCCGATAACCTGATGTTTGATTGGAATGTGCGTAGCGATGGATTTGAATCTGCGATCTCTCAGGCGGATCAGGTCATTGAGTGCAATTTGGAACTTCCGAGGCTTGTAGCTGCTCCGATCGAGCCACGAGGCTGTATAGCGATTTGGGATAGCAGTGCTGAGAAGTTGACTTTGTTTGTTTCCTCTCAGGACCAACACCGGCCTAGAAGTCAATTGTCTCAGGTCCTAGGCATTGTACCTGAGCGCTTGCGGGTCATAGTTCCAGAAGTAGGAGGTGCCTTTGGCTCAAAAGGTACTGTTGCGCCTGAGCATGCACTGGCATGTGTATCATCGATGAAGCTGAACCGACCAATCAAGTGGATTGAGGATCGCAGTGAGAATTTTCTCTCCTCTTATCAGGGCAGAGGGATGAGCGCGCATCTGAAGGTTGGCGTGGACAATTGCGGACGGTTCCTGGCATTATCAGCCGTCATCAAGGCTGATCTTGGAGCTTATCTATATCCCACCACTCCGGTTGTGCCGGGTACTGCGGGACTATTGATGACTGGTGTGTATAGGATTCCAGAGGCGGATGTAACCGTAGTTGGACTATGTACAAATAAGGTTCCGACCGGCCCTTACAGGGGTGCCGGAAGGCCTGAAGCCTGTTATTTTGTCGAGACTATGGTCGAAAAAGTTGCGCAGGCGACTGGTATCGATTCGTCTGAGATCAGAAGTATAAACTTCATACCGAGCGATTCTTTTCCTTACAGATCTCCACTTGGATTGACCTATGATTCCGGGAACTACTTAGCCGCACTGGAGTTGTTGGAAGAAATGGCCGAGGGCAATCCTCCTTTCCCCATTGATGCGGATCAGGAGATTATTTCCGCTCGGGGCATGGCAGTATATGTGGAAAGGGCGGCTCCAGGGGGATGGGAGAGTGGGGAAATTGAGATTTCGCCGTCGGGAGAGGTGGTAGTAAAGAGCGGCTCGTCTTCGCATGGACAGGGCCATAAAACCTCTTTGGCGCAGATAGTGGCACAGTATTTGGGGGTTGAAATATCCAGGGTAGAGATTCTTCAGGGAGATTCTGACTATGGACCTGGAGTCGGTACCTTCGGGTCTCGGTCGATGACTCTTGGTGGGGAAGCTTTGGCTCAAGCGTCAATTGAGATAAAAAACAAAGCTTCGGAATGGGTATCATCCGAGCTCGAGGTGTCTATCTCTGATTTGGTATGGGAGAATGATCGGGTATATGTGGTTGGAAGCCCGGAGGTGGGCTTCACTTTGAGGCAGATCGCGCAAAAGATGGCTGAACGAGATCCAGATGCAGTACTTGCTGGTTATCATAAAGCTTCGATCCCTGGCCCGGTGTTCCCTTTTGGCGCCTATATGGCTGAGGTGACTCTGGATAGGCGAACTGGCTTAGTCCGAGTAAAGCGTGTATTAGCTGTTGACGATGGTGGAACGATTATCAACCCTCTACTCGCTGAAGGGCAGGTAATAGGATCGACAGAAAGCAGCTCTGGCCTACGCTGAAGCCATCACCTGGCATTTGGATGTTAATGATGCATTTTTCGAGCGCCTCAAAAAATACTTCAGTGAGGCAGAGCTGGTAGAATTAGGATGCTTCATTGCACTCACCATGGGCCAGCAAAGCTGGCTGAGATTGCTCGATATCGAACACCACCAGGTGATGGCTGGCACATCTGCCTCAATGGCACCAGGGTTTGAAACAGCCGAGAGCTTGCAGGCATCCAAGGCATCGGACAATTACTGGGCTAAGCAGTAAGCGATAGGGTTGGCACCAAATCAATTCTCTTCAAAATTTAGGGAGCAAGTTCATTGGTGACAACCGGAATAATTTAGCGTCCGAGTCTGCAATGTTGCGCTTACTCGTCAAAAGGTTCCTTAGTGGCAATAGAGTAGCTGAATCAACCCACATGAGGAACTAAAGCTAATTTCGAAGTACTAATTTTTGATGACTGTTGGCTGCCACAATCAGTGCCAGACCCATTACTCCAATGTCCCGCAGAACCAGATCTGAAAAACCCGCTGTAAGTATCAAGGTGACAACGATTTCTAGCATCGCCAGGCTCGCTAATAACGCCATCGTGCGTGGTATGACTCCAAATATCAGACCTACCGCGAGAACTGAAAGCACTATTCCATGAAACAGGACCAAAACCTCGCTTACCTGCGATGATGGTGACAATACCGGCACATAGCCAGTCCATAACTTCGGAACCACAAGTTCGTGATATCCGAACCAGGCTAAAACTAATCCAAGAAGGATTCTTCCAATCGCGGTTAACCATGGCGACAGCTTCTCAAGCATAATTACTTCGTTATGAAGTGAAAGCGAGTGGCCCTGACCTGTGGATAGATTTTCAACTAAATTGCTTTTATCGTTCACCGACATCCTCAAACTCGAAATTGATTTCCCAAAGTGTTTGCTACTCTATGATTCTTCCCTGTGGATTGGTAACTACCAGGCCATCGTCTCCACCGCTGTAATCGGCATTTCCTGAATCATCCCCGAAACTGGCTTCGATGAAGTAGACCGAGTCCCCCTTTTGAATCGTAGAAGTTTGAGGAGCCGCTGAAGACGTAGCCAATGAAACCGACACAACTTCTTGATTGCCAGAAGGAGTGACTTTTACATTGAAACCAGCGGTAGCCAGTTTTGCCTTTGAACTAACCGGGCCCGGAAAAAGCTTATAAGCCATCGAAGCATACTGAGTGGACGACAGCACCGGCCCCAGTTTTACTGTAGTAGTGGTGGTTGACCCGCTGCTAGTTGACTTTGGCGTTGCAGGCGACGAAGAACTGGTGGTCTGCGATCCCGAACTAGAACTGCTTTTACCACTAGTTGCAACAGGTGCAGAACCCAGAGCTGCAGTCGAGGCCGAAATGCCGTGGCCATAGCCATGAACAGCCAGCCCCATGGCTCCAACCCCTGCAATGGCGAGCACTGCAAATCCTCTAGTTCCAATATTTTCAAAACCAAGTCGCAAGAAAGATCTCCCAAGTCAATTAGATGGCTGTTAGCAATGTACCTAATAACTATAAGAGGCCGATTAAAAAGCTATAGAAATACATCTGTTACAATTTTTGATCAATTAGATGGGAATCGGACAGATCAAGGTTATCGACCTGTCCGACCACGGAACTGGTAGCAGACTATTTTAATGTTCACTGCCTGTAGTTACTTCGTCAACCTTGAGAGTCAATGCCCGATACATCAAATCACCCAATTCGAGAGTGTGCATTGCAGCCGACCCCGTTGCTGGGGAACCTGCTGGAACCCTGCTTACGTGACGAAGTACAAAGTTCTGTCGCAGTAGAGCGTGCAGCTGACCGTGGCAGAAACTCCATGCCCCCATGTTTTCCGGCTCCTCCTGCAACCAGACAACTTCCCTGGCATTTGTATAACGGCCAAGAACGGCAGCCAGCTCATCTCCCGGCCAGGGGTACAGCTGCTCGACCCGGACAATCGCGCTTATCTCGCCTTGCTCCTCATCATCTATAATCTGATCTCGCTTGGTTATGGCATCGTACGCCACTTTTCCAGAACAAAGCACCACCCGCCGTACTGACGATGGGTCTATAACGTTCCCCTTGGCTGTAATAAGTGCATCGTCGATCACTTCCTGGAATGACCCCGACACCAGCTCATCCACGCTTGAACGCGATTGACGGGCACGAAGCAGTGATTTCGGAGTAAAGACGACTAGAGGCCTCTGATGGGTCCTCTTTACTTGGGCTCTCATAAGATGGAAAAACTGGGCAGAAGTAGTGGGGTTTACTACTGCAATATTAGAACCGGCGCATAGCTGGAGAAATCTTTCTATTCGCCCAGAAGAGTGTTCCGGTCCCTGTCCCTCATAACCATGAGGAAGCAACATCACAAGCCCGGACCTTTGATCCCATTTATCTTCCGCAGCCACGATAAACTGATCAATTATGATTTGGGCCCCGTTGGAAAAGTCTCCAAACTGTGCTTCCCAGCAAACCAACGCCTCTTTGCGCACCACTGAATATCCATATTCAAAACCAAGCGCAGCATATTCAGACAGGAGCGAGTCATATATCATGAACCGACCCATTGGCAAACCCGAACCTGTCTTGGCGTCTCCAGCTGAAAGCTCCTCGAGCGGGACGTAGTTCTCCCCGGTCTTGTAATCAATCAAAGCCGCATGCCTATGGCTGAACGTTCCTCGCCTGGAGTCCTGCCCGGCAAAGCGGACATCCACCCCTTCTAAAAGCAAAGTACCGAAAGCCAGAGCTTCACCAAGGCTCCAGTCAATCTGACCGGACTCAAATAGCGACTTACGACTTTCAAGCTGCCGCAAGAGCTTTGGGTGAACGGTAAAACCCTCCGGCCAGGTATGTATCTGCGCCGAAATCCGCTCAAGTGCGTCCTTGGATACTCCAGTAGCAACTTTCTCAAGCGGCACATTCTTCGGAGGTGCTGGCGGAAGGCTGGTTGGATTTGGAGCAGAATGTGATCTAGTCTCATCAAGCGCTACCTGCAGCCTGTCAAGAAAGTCATCTAGAGCTTTTTCGGCCTCCTCAAGAGTCAAATCCCCTCTTGAGACCAACGACTCAGTGTAAAGCTTCCTTACAGACCTTTTGGCGTCGATAATCTCGTACATTTGAGGCTGGGTGTAACTTGGCTCATCACCCTCATTGTGCCCAAATCTGCGGTAACAAACCATGTCAATCACGACATCTTTTTTGAACTGTTGACGGAATTCAAATGCCAGTCTCGCAACTTTTACGACTGCTTCGGGGTCATCGCCATTGACGTGGAGAATCGGAGCCTGAATCATCTTGGCTACATCTGTTGCATATGTGCTAGACCTAGCCTGATCAGGGTTTGTGGTAAATCCAACCTGATTATTGATGACAAGGTGAATTGTACCGCCAGTCCGATAGCCGCCGAGTTGCGACAAGTTCAGAGTTTCGGCCACTACCCCCTGTCCGGCGAAGGCAGCATCTCCATGGACCAGGATCGAAAGGACTGGGAAGTTGACCCGGTCTCTTATTATGTCCTGCTTTGCTCTGGCCATTCCTTCTACAACCGGATCCACCGCTTCAAGATGTGAAGGATTGGAAGCCAAGCTGACTGCCAATTCGTTTCCGCTGCGTGAAACGAATCTTCCAACCGCACCTTTGTGGTACTTGACGTCCCCAGATCCTTGTACCGTGCTTGGATCGAGATTTCCTTCAAACTCCTTGAAAATCTGGCCATACGACTTTCCAACTATGTTGGCCAGAACATTCAGGCGGCCTCGGTGAGCCATTCCGATTACAGCCTCTTCGAATTCATTGTCAGCGCATTGCTGGATTACTTCATCGATGAATGCAACAGCTGCTTCGGCACCTTCGAGCCCGAACCTCTTTTGGCCAATATACCTGGTGTGCAAAAAGCGCTCAAAAGCTTCAGCGGCGTTAAGCCTCGATAATATGTGCCGCTTTTCATCGTTGCTAAGCTCGCCGACCACTCCTTCGACATGGCTTTGAATCCATTTCTTCTGATCCGGATCCTGAATGTGCATGTATTCATAACCGATAGTCTGGCAGTAGGTGTCTCTCAGGATGCTGAGGATCTTTGAAAGGGTCAACTTGCTTCGCCCTGCCAACCCGTCGGCAAAAAAGACTCTGTCTAAATCCCAAAGCGTAAGGCCATAGTTGAATGGATCCAACTCTTTTGGAAATATGGGCTTCATCAGACCCAATGGGTCAAGATCCGCCATAAGGTGGCCTCGTACCCGGTAGTTATTTATAAGGGTTTGGACATGAACCTGCTTAGTCATCTTAGAAAGTTCACTGTCGCCGCCACTTGAGTCGGTTTGCCACTCAACCGGCGGATACAATACGCCCAAAGCGTTGAAGATATCCTCGTAAAAGCCGTGCTTGCCAGTCAAAAGCTCGTATATACGAGCCAGGAACAGCCCTGACCAGGCACCCTGGATCACCCGGTGGTCATACGTAGATGTGATTGTGACAGACTTTGAAACTCCAAACTCTGCCAACACTGCCGGATCGGCAGAAGCCAGTTCGGCAGAATACCCAAGGGATCCGACTCCAACAATTACGCCCTGGCCCGGCATCAACCGTGGAATAGAATGCTCGGTGCCGATTGTCCCTGGATTTGTGAGCGACACAGTCGCTCCGGCGAAATCATAGAGTAGCAAACACTTTGGGAA
>JAKBSX010000123.1 GCA_021844725.1 Actinomycetes bacterium
TAATGGGGACTTCGACGCCCACTTGTGCGGCTAATTGGCGGCCCCACATGCCAGTGGCATTTACCACATATTCAGCTTCGATATCTCCCTGTTCGGTTCGTACACCAGCTACCCGACCGTTCGAGACCATGGTGGAGCTTACCGCTACGTGCTGAAATGCTTTGGCGCCACGCTGTTGTGCTCCACGAATGAGCGATATGGTGGTGTCTGTGGCGTTTGCCCGACCATCCTCAGGATAATACAGTCCTCCTAAAATCCCCTCTCGTGCAAGGAGTGGAAATAGGGCGTGGGTCTCCGAAGAGGAAAGTAGATGGGCGTCGATTCCGCTAGACCGGACTGACGAAGCCTGGTGTTTAAATTCAAGCAATCTATCGAAACTTGTTGCTACATTGATCGTGCCGGTCTGTTTGAAGCCGGTTGCAAACCCGGTGTCGGCTTCGAGATTGCGGAACACTTCGAGGCTCCGCTGCAATATGGCTCGTCCACCGGTTGTTGCACGCGCTTGCGTTACAAGTCCGGCTGCGTGCCAAGTTGTGCCAGATGTGAACTCGTTGCGTTCGAGAAGAACGACGTCCGTCCAGCCACGCCTGCAAAGGTGGTAAGCGGTACTCGCCCCCATTATCCCTCCGCCTACAATGACCACTTGCGCTCGAGAAGGAAGAATGTCTGTCACTTCACGCACCGATCAGCTTGTAAGGAGCTCATTTCAGCCGCGTCGGCAAAAAATGATACCCAAGTTTTAACCTCCGTGGATACTTTTTTGTATTGCCGAGCGCAGCGAAAACTAGCGCCGTGTGGGAGCGTGGGTCGCCTGGATCGGCGAGAGAAGTTTGAGTGAAGTTTGACATACCCCCAACTGTTAGGTGAGTCAAGGAGTGGTGTCGGTAACATCACCGAAGACCAATCAGTTTCGCATAGACTGCGATTCATAACTTTTCCTTTCTATCCAGTCAAGCTTTCTCGCTAGTCAAGCCTTGACTTTGTTCAGATTTTTGTCCTTATCTGGAAGCCGATTTCAACTTTGTAATGGGACTATGACGTAACCACCGCCTTACGAATGCCACTCATGCCCATATTCGCCACTCAAATTGCGCGTCACCTAGGTACTTGCACCGATGCGCAGTTAGAATCCCATAGCTGCTGGGATCTAAACTCAGGTGGACGTTTACCCTGGCATGGCAACGCACCGGCCCTTATGGACGGTCCAGTGCCGCCCCACCCGATCCCTTAAAAAGTTTCCAAAGGGTGTTGGCATTGTCCTTGTTCCGAGTGCTCTTATTCAGCATTGATGTAGCGGCGGCCTGGCAATTGCCGCATGATCATTGCTTTACCCCAGCGCATAGGAAGTCCAGCATGTGTTCAAATGTGTCATCGAGATTGTGAGGCATCGGGTGTCCCTGTCGGGCTTCAATGTCTGAAAAGCCGTGCCAAGCACTTCGCAACGCTCGAGCGGCGTGAATTTCCTGTTCGTCTGAAAGTCCGAAGCCGCGCAGCGCTAATTCGATGACTGAAACGACCCGTTCGACTGCGTCTTCTAACTCGGAATCGCCAGCGCACGGATAGGCGTCAATCGCAAAATATAGCTTCGGGTGTACCTGAACAAACCGTCGCCATGCATGCCCTAAAGCCCGAACTGCATCTTCACCACTAAGACCGATTCCGGCATCGGTAAGTTCTGCTGCCAGCATTTCCCGACCCCGGAGGCTTACCGCTCGTAAAACTTCCTGCCGACTCTTTACCTGTCGATAAAGGGCTGGCTGACGAACGCCAAGTAACTTGGCAACGGCAGTTAGCGTGAGGTTTTCGAAACCAGTTTCCTCGACAATCTCAACCGCGGCGCTAACTATCTTGTCTAGTCCATTGCTGTTCCCGGAGATGTTATTCCCCCCAATTTTCTTTTCCAGCAGCCTTAAGCGCCGGCTCAAATGCGTCGTGAAACAGTTCAACATCCTGGGACGAGATGCATAATGGAGGGGCAACCCTGAGAACATTCCCATCTGCGCCACTCCTGCCTACAATTACGCCCCGTTCTCGTAACTCTTCGGCAAGTCGAGCAGCTGCATTTGCAGCTGGGATCTTCCGTTCTCTGTTGGAGACTATTTCAATGCCTTGAAGCAATCCACGCCCTCTGACGTCCCCGATGATCTCGTGTTCTGTTTTCAGCCCTTCTAGCATCTCTTTCATCTGCTGACCTATAGAAGCGGCATTTTCCTGTAGACCTTCGCTCTCAATGGTCGCAAGTACGGCGCGGCCGGCCGCAGATCCAACAGGATTTGCACCATAGGTGTTGAAGAACTTACGGTGGGCCATTGTTTCTGCGATCTCCCGGTGTGTCGCTACAGCCGCAATCGGGAATCCGTTCCCCAGGCCCTTAGCCATAACTACGATATCGGGCGTAAAGCCGTACTGTTCAAAACCCCAAAAATGCTCACCGGTGCGTGCGATGCCCGCTTGGACTTCGTCGGCGATCATTACCCCCCCGGAGGCTCTGACAATTTTCGCCGCTTGCTCCACATAGTCAGGGCGAAGAGGGATTACTCCTCCGTATCCTTGGATCGGCTCGAACAGCATACCGGCAACTGGGCCCGAGGTCGAAGAGCTGATTGTCGCCTTTAACTCAGCAAGATAGTCGTCCACGCCAGAGCCATAAATTCCGCGATATTGATCTGGATTGCTAACGTGGATAAAACCGGGCGCAGCGGCTATTGGCTGATGACACCCCGCAATTCCCGTAGCTGCCATAGCTGAGAATTGGAGACCATGATACGAATGGCGCAACGCTAGGATTTCGGTATTCCCCGTATACAGTCTTGCTAGCATGGTGGCTAAGTCAATGGCTTCGGAGCCGCTATTCACGAAGTGAACTACCCAGTCGCCATCCGAGGGCAATTTGTTAACGATCTCCTTGGCAAGGAGACCCGGGCCCGGATGCATCCACATAGTTGTACAATGCTGTAATTCCTGCATTTGGCGATACATTTGCGCTGTGACCACGGGGTGATTATATCCTACGCTAATGCAAAGGTTTTGAGCTATGCAATCCAAGTAGCGACGACCTGCGGAGTCCCAGAGGTATTGACCCTGACCTCGCTGAAGCAGCAATGGCATTTCGTACGATTGAAATGTTGCCAAAACAGGTGAAAGGTAGCGTTTACGATTGGCTAACGCTTCTTCATAGTCCCACTTTGCCGAGTGTAATTCGTTGTCTGCTGTCTGGGTATTTGTTATGTTCGCTGTCAATTCGTTCTCCATTCCTTATGTTGTTCTTTACAGTTGAATCTTCGAATTAAGAAGCACATTGTCCGGCAGCAACGTTCTGGGCATAGCTCGGGTCAAATGAGGCTTGGACTTGGCCCAAGGTTGGTGAAGTGGGGATTGCGCCACTGTGCAGAAGCCACTGACCAGTTTGATACATAAAAGGAGCCAGTTGCGAAGGCGTTTCGGAATTTCCAAGCCATGAGGCAGTGGTCTGATTAGTCGGAGCTACCGCCACCTTTGGCAGAAGTGCCTGGACGGATGCAACTCCCTCACCGGTTTCCTTGGCAATGGCATCCCAGATGTGCTGAGGATTTTGGAAGAAAGCGTGATGCACCGATGCCCAGTCACATACTAGGGCCTTGGCTGCGCGTGGATGCTGAGAAACGAATTGCCCAGACAGACCTAAGAAATCTGGGTCTGTAGTGGCGAAAAGTACCTTGCCTCCAGCGGCCAGCATTTGATTGTATGCGGGAGCCCAGATCAAAGCTCCAGAGATTTCACCTGCCTTAAACGCTGCGGGCATCGCACCAGGGTCCATATCGATGACGTTTACGGAGCTGGGCGAAACACCATTTCGTGTTAAATAAGCATCTAGCAGATACTGTGCTATTGATCCAGTCGGCTCGGCGATAGTTTTCCCCGCCAATTGGCTTGGCTGGGTAATGTTTTGGGAGACCACAAGTCGATCAAGTTCCTTGCCGTCAAACCATACAATCTTTAGGCCAACCTGACGGGCATAGGCGATGGACAAAGGAGGTGCACCTAAATCATCGATTCCCGCCATTTGCCCAGATGACACCAGCGGCAATTCGGCCGGGCCGGACCCAACGGTTACGAATTTGACATGTAGATTAGAAAACATATTGAGGGCCACACCAGCCCATACCAGATAGGGCCCGGAAAAAACTCCTACTGTAAAGTTAGCGGTGCTGGCGAATGTGGATTTTGGTGGCGAAGTAGTAGTGGATTGACTAGTACTTGACGCCCCTCCGCAAGCTGCCAGGCTAGCTGCCGCGGCAGCGAAAAGCACTCCGACTGTTACCCTGCGAATACGAAAAATAGACACTATTTCCTCCCCTAAGAAGTGATTCTGACTTTTACAACTACCATCTAGACGAAGTCGTCTGGGCGTGCTATTTGCTATTGCTGCTTGCATTGGTCTTGCGGAGCAAGTTCCGCACACTGTGCCGAAGCTCGATGAAGTCTTGTTGCATTGCGATCTCCGTGGACCTTGGGCGTCCCGCCGCAATCTGAACTTCTTGGATGATCCGACCGGGTCCGGAGCTCAAAACTAAAGTGCGATCGGCGAGCAAAAGGCCTTCCTCAATGTCGTGGGTAACGAAGACGACCGTAGGATGATGGGTCTCCCAGATGGATAATAAGACATCCTGCATGTCAAGCCTTGTCTGGGCATCGAGTGCGGCAAATGGTTCATCCATCAGTAGGACTTCAGGCTCAGCTATCAAGGTCCTTGCGATAGCTACTCGGTGCTTCATTCCGCCAGAAAGTTTGTATGTTGGGTAGTCCTCGTAGCTCTCCAGTCCTATTTCCCTAAGCAGCGCCCGCGCCTTTTCCGTCTCCTGTGCCCGATTCTGTTTCGTCGAGCACCTGCCTTGTGCCCTAGGGCCGAAAAGTACATTGTCCATCACGGAGAACCACGGATACAGTGCCGGTGTCTGAAGTACCATGCCCCGTTCCCTGCCAGGTCGTGCTATTTGGTAACCGTGGCATGCTACCGTTCCGGCCGTGGGGCGCACGAATCCCGCCAGTATGTTGAGAAGCGTGCTTTTCCCACAACCAGAGGCACCCATTACGGTGACAAACTCTCCTGGAGCCACCGTGAAACTGACATCGTCAAGTACCGGAACAACATGGCCCATGTGCCTAAAAGAGTGGCTCATGTTTTTGACCTCGATTGCTGCGCCGGAGCCGTTCTTAGCTGCCATGCTTTTTCCTGTAACCCCATTAGAGAGTCGGTCCTTGTAAAAAATTTTCATTGTTTTCCCTCCCGAGACAAGCGGACTTCCCCCTAAACCAATGATTGGAAACTTCTTGTGTCTAACCACCCGATAGCACCTCTCAGGCCTTGCCACGCCATCCCAGGAGTCGCCGCTCGAATAGCCTGATGACCCGGTCCATGAGAAATGCGAATAGTCCGATTGCAGCGATGCCAACGAAGATCGTCGCAGTGTCCAAGTACCGACTTGCCTGTAGAATCATCCATCCAAGACCCTTGGTTGAAGCGACGTACTCCGCGGCGACGAGTGTCGCCCATGTAATACCGGAGGTCAGGCGGAGACCTGTCACGATCTCGGGCAGTGCGCCGGGAATTACCACATGCTTTAGGAGGTAAGTGCGTGAGGCACCGAGAGTTTGCGCCGTACGGATGAAAGACTCATCCACTCCTATGATGCCTGCAACGGTGGATATTGCCATCACAGGAGCACAGGCTGTCACTAGTAGCGCAACCTTGGACACCTCTCCGATACCGAGCCACACCACCATAAGTGGAGCAAAGGCGAGGGGAGGTATCGCTCGCCCTGCTTCCAATATTGGATCTATTGCATTTCGCGCATATCGGCTGCTGGCCATAATTGAGCCAAGCGCTATACCAATTGCTGCGCCAATTCCCCACCCGACTACGACACGCACCGTGCTCGCCTCTATTTGAAGCCACAGATTGTATTGACCAGTAGTCGTTGCCAAGGTGATCGCTTGTCGTCCAACGGCCTCAGGAGTTGGCAGAATGTTCATATCGTTGATAATCGCGGATACACCCCACCAGGTGAGCACCAAGGCGACTATGGTGGCGGCGGTTATTTCGATAGTCGAAAAACGTGGCCCGCCGGTTATTTTCTCGGTAGCGGCATCCCTCGATCCTTTATGACCTGGATGTTTCTCGAAGGCAGATCGACTAGGCGAATCAAGCGCAACTTGGGTTGCTCTATCAAAACTAGGTGACCGTTCTATTCCTTCATTATCTGGCCCATTAGCAAACAACTCGTCCCCCCGACGTTCATCTGAATCGAAACCCTTCCACTGTTGCCAGTTCCGCTGGTGCATCGAGTTTCTCTCCCTACCCACCTCGCGACACGCAGTATCCTAAGTGGACCCGCCAAATAGCAGGAACTTCGCAGCTTCAGTTCGCCCAAGCTTGGGGCCCGGACTGATTCTGTTATAAGCTATATCAATATTGGGATACTCTATAGCATAACTTTTGCGATGTCAAGAAAAAACAAGGATTTCTTAAATTATCCCGCGGCTCGGTTTGCCGTAAGGAGATCATCAAGGCGACCAGGTCTCCTCACGGTCGACTTCGAGTATCGATTCCTTCAAGGGAGACTAGGTAGAAAGATTCCAGGTGAGTGACCGAGGGGAATCGCACCCCCCGGCTCTCGCAGAACCCGGCATAAATCTCTCGATTTACCGGGCTCCACAGGCCGACGTTCAGTTCGCGAGACAAGGCGCCAACGGGTGAAGAGCTTGGGTTGGCGCTAACGAACAGCCCCCAACCACGCCCGGGCCTTTAGCGTCCTGCCTCGCAGTCGTTTGTATTTCTGCATTGCCCATCGAACCAGGTGCTGATCAATGCGCCGTGCGATAAGAGACAGCTTGGAGCGGTAGAACGCCCCGTAATAGCCGATCCACCCTCGAACCTGAGGATTCACGTCCTCAGCGAGGTCGGACAGGTCTGATCCACTGCGACGGTTGAGGTGCCAGTCCCTGATCTGCTTACCTTTCGCCTTGATTGCGCTCTTGCTAAGCGCAGGGTTGAAGCCGATAAAGAGCCTCCCCTTTGCGAGCACACTGCGCCCCTGGAAGTCGTAGCAGAGGAAAGTGAGTGTGCTCCGCCTCACCTCGACGCATATCGTCCTTGCAGTAGACGACCTTCGTCTTATCGGGATGCAGTTCGAGTCCAAGGGACCCAAGCCGTTCAGCGAGTGCAGCCCACAGACTTCGGGTTTGTTCCTCGGTGTTGCAGCGGATGACCGCGTCATCCGCTTATGCCGAGAACCGGATTATGTGACTATGCCGAAACCTCTAAGAACTACCAGTACTCAGCCCTGTAGGTGACGAAAAGTTCGGCATAATCTGAGACCGTGATCCAAACTTTCTGGTGGAGCTAATCCACTGGAAAGGAGAATGATCATGGAAATTCAGAGTCATGTTCGC
>JAKBSX010000124.1 GCA_021844725.1 Actinomycetes bacterium
CTATTGCACAGCTGAAGGGCAAGGTGTACCATAAAGCCGGCTGAAATTCTGGGCCACGCAGACCAACGAGGTATCTGGTGTTGTCGGACCTGGTAGCCAAAAATGCAGCTACCCCATGGTCGCGTAACCCTTTGCGCGCTTTCTCTTGCCGTTCCCTGCGAAGACGCTCGACGTCAATTCCCTGACGCCAGTCGGCAATATTCGCACCGTAACGCAGTTGCTCTGAATATTTCATTAATAACCTCTCTTTCATTTAGGTTTTCAGGAGATTAAAACCACGTGTCTGGCTATCCTTGCCACCCATATTCACCTTGTTGGGAGGGGCAAACTGCAACGAGCCACTCACTCGCTGTTCCCGAGTGGCAAGGATGCCAGAGAATTAACTCAATCCCAATGACGCAGCTGCCTTCTTGATATAAGTGTTTGTCATGAAACTGCTCGTAGGAGGCGCTTTTTTGAACGCACCCAGGCCAACCATGGCCTGAGCTTCCTTAGCCATTTCCGATGTCGGGAGTTGCCCATTGGTTGGAAAAGCTTTCAACTGATTGACGAAGAAGTCGTAAGATTGAGTCGATGCCGATGCAGTGGCATTGGTTTCCTTTTCAAGCAGTGCTATTGCAGCCGCCTTATTTGCCGGATCGTACAGCCACTTGATCCCCATGAGGTATCCCTTTAGGAATGCTTGAAACTTATTACTGTTGCTACTAATCCAACTTGGACTTGCTGCAAGCGCAGTAAATGGAAGCGGCAGATACTTGGCTGCTGATGCAATAGCCGGGAATCCCGCTGCTTCAGCTTCAAAACTGAACGGCGGAAGCAAAATTGCGGCCTGCACTACACCGCCTTTGAGAGCGGCAAACCTGTCACCGGTCGTTGGCGAGTACTGGTAGGTAACTGCTGTTGGACTAAGCCCGTTGGCCTGTGCAATTGCGTTCCAATATAGCTTGGTGATGTTGGTGGGTGCGGCAACCGAAACTGTCTTGCCCTTCAGCTGTGCAATAGAAGTGATGCTCTTTGGGACATTAATTACATAGGGCGGCGCATTTTCCTCTCCCGCCACAAGCGATATAGATCCGCCACCGGCTGCAGCAGAAATTGCATCAGTATCACCGACTTCAGCGATATCCACTGAATGAGCAAGCACAGCTTGAACTCCCCCTGGACTGCTACCACTCGTGGAAATAGATATCGAAATACCCTCTTTCTTGAAGAAACCTTCTGAAATTGCTGCATAGATTGGCCATTTGCCGGCATCAGGTCCGACTTGCGAGAAAGTTACTGTCCCATAATTTGGAGCAGCAGCGCTGCTAGTTGTGCTTGAACTTGCGGCAGTGGTGGTTGTGCTACTGCTTGAAGAGCTGCTTCCGCATGCTGCAAGCAATACACCAAGAACCATAAGGCTTGCGACTGATACCGGAAGCGTCCTGCGACGTTTCCCCCCAAAAAAACTAGACGTCACAATTATCCCCTTTCTAGAAACTAGGCTTCAAGAGCCCGTCCTTTGCTCGTGAACGTTTTTCACAAGCCTGAGAAAGCCATCTGAAGACTTAAATTCCCCCTGTTTCTCGAATAGCTCCTTCAATGGTTCCCCAGATCCTTTCCACCAATTTCCCAAAATCTTCAGTTCGCTTGAGGGACAATTCCCTAGGCCGGTCGAACGGTATATCGATGTCATCAGCGATAACCCCAGGCTTTCTGCCCATTACCAGTACACGATCAGCCAGATATACTGCCTCGTCTAATTGGTGAGTAATAAAAACAACAGTCTTTCGCTGAGTAGACCAGATTCTGAGCAACTCAGTCTGCATGATCTCTCTAGTCTGCGCATCAAGTGCAGCAAAAGGCTCATCCATAAGTAGGACATCCGGATCAACTGCAAGTGCACGAGCTAGATTCACCCTTTGTCGCATTCCCCCTGACAGTTGCCTGGGATAGTGATTCTCAAAACCAGCCAACCCCACAAGACGCAAAAGTTCCATTAGGCGATCCTTGTATTCCTGGATATCCAACCCCCGTAACTCCATGCCCAGCTTCGCGTTGTCATAGACAGTACGCCACGGCATCAGGGAGTCAGCCTGAAATACGAAAGCACATTCTTTTGCCGGGCCTGATACAATTCTTTCCCCAATTCTGACTTGGCCATAATCGGGGTTTTCAAGACCGTCAATTATCCTCAGTAAGGTTGTTTTCCCACATCCACTCGGACCAACGATGGTTACGAATTGTCCTTCCTGGGCAACGAAACTGACATCCGACAAAACTTGGATCTCGCCAAAAAATTTGGTTATGTACTCTACAGATACGTTCTTCACCTAAGCATGCTTTCTCATTTTTTCAAAGTCTGTTAGTCACCCATGGAGTTATAGCTCTTTCGAGTACCGTAAGAAGATAGGTAAATACAATTCCCGAAACCGCGAAGATCGCTACGCCTGCAAAGAGTTCAGGCATATTAAATTCAGCCTGGGCGTTATTGATTGCAAAACCTAAGCCAGCTTTAGCACCGAATAACTCCCCCACTACCACCCCGATTAGAGCTCGTCCCACCCCTAACCTAAGCCCAGCGAGAATATAAGGAAGGCTCCACCACATTTCAACTTTCCGAAATACCTCCACAGAAGAAGCGCCGTAAGAACGGGCCACCTCTCTCAAGGTCTCATCTGTGGTTCTGATTCCCGCCTCAGTACTTATTATTTGAGGAAAAATAACCAGGCTTATTACCACAACGACTTTCGACCATACACCTAGTCCAAACCAGAGAATCACTATTGGAGCTAGAGCAATTATTGGTGTGGCATAAAATCCAGAGATATACGGGGTAAAGATTCTCTTGGCTATGCGATTTTTGGCGATAAACGCGCCAATCAGAATCCCAGCAATGGATCCAATTAAAAATCCAAATATAAATTCTTCACCACTAACAATCAAATCCTCTTGTAGTGCACCCGAGTCCCACATCTCCCTGACCCCGTTTAGAGTCTGTAAAGGAGTTGCCAAAAAAAGAGAATTTCCTACAAAAAACTGACCAATAATCTGCCACAGGACGATGCCGACCACTATTGCTAAAGTCGATATTGTCAGGGATGACATTCTGCTCAAAGAGGTCTTGGAGTTGGCGTTTCTTCGGGTCGCGTTAGGATGTAAATCTCGCCTCTCAGGATTGTTATAACCCCGGACATCATCCCCTGCCGCTAGCTTTACGTCATCCACGATTCAATCCTCATCCCCCGAATGAGTCAAGCGCTCCCCCCACCGGCAGTCAGGCAGCGCATGATGGAACATCATTCCACTTTTGCATGATGAGCTTATATCTTATCAGTGGCTATGTCAATGGAATTATCCTTCACTGGCCAATAATCATCTATCTGGGCTTCATCAGATAATAAAATACAGACCGTTATCTTGGGTAATGGCTCTTCAACTTCTCACACGCAAAGCTAAGTGACTGCATTAACGTTGGTCATTTGAGTTTGTTCAAGTACGAACTTGCATTACTTTTGCCTCAATCACGAATTTGATCTTGGATCTACTCGGTTACTTGGGGAGCAAGAGGCATTAGTTGCTCTAACTGAGATCTTTGCCGACCAGTTAGACAAGGAGGTCTCCTCTATTGTCAATAATGACAAAAATCACAAGCAGAGTTATCACATGAGAAAAATCTACAACTTCCGATTCGAAAGAACATAATTGTTCATTTTGGTCAGAGTTGGAAAGCTGACTGACATTCTGATCATAGCGTGTTCAGTGGAGTGCTAGACGGGATGCATTATTACAACAGATATCTTCCTGGTCGGCATAGGTGATTTCAGCTGCCAAGACCCGCCCAACGGGATCCGGATCTGCAATAGTAAATGGCGCGTCACTCCCCAAAAGCACCTTTCCCGCTCCTACTCTTTTCAACAGGAACTCCAAACTGATTGAGTCAAGGGCCACTGTGTCATAATAGAAATTCCTTATATCGTCGGTGAACGCTCTGCCACCTATTGATTGCGGAACTAGCCCAGCCCTATTGAGCCCATCCATACGAAATATCTGATAGGGCAACATTCCGCCACCGTGAACCAGAATGATCTTGACATTTGGAAACCTTGAGAAGAAGTCGTTCAACAACATCTCGGCCGCTATCGATGTGGTATCTATGAGCCTTCCGGTTATATTTTGTAAAACCACTGGAGTTATCTGACAAGATGGACCATTAGTTGGTGGATGCAGCATAACTGGCACTCCGAGTCTTTCAACTGCCGACCAGAATGGCCACAATGGTGGGTCAGCAAGTGACCCGCATTCCAATGGATGTGTACTAAGAAATACTCCAGTTAACTTATTATCATTGACCATATTCTTCAACTCAGCCGCAGCCCGCTCAGGATCGCCAAGGTAGAGCGCTACCAATGGACTCAATCTCCCATTCGAAGACTTTGCTGCTTCTAAAATGGAGCTATTGACCAGCTCGTACCATATTCGAGCTTGGGATTCATCAAAACTCGTCCAGGTAAACAAACCTGTTCCAGGAGAGACCCACTGATTGAAAATCCCCCGTTCGTCCATCCACTCGAGTCTTTTGGATACCGATGACATTCCAGCCTGTATAGGACCGAGCCTGTGATCGCCATTTAATAGGAAGGTCTCCCCCGTGGGGGATTTCTCGACACTTACACCTGCGCTTTCCAGACGATTGTGATTTTCCTCAAATAGCTGCTGAGGAATCATATGTCCGTGCACGTCAATTGCGCGTCCAAAAATACTCTCTCCGCCTGTATTTGACATAAATCCTCCTCAACGATCGAAGCTAAGCGAGAACCAGGCTGGATTGTTTAACTGCTCGATAGCATATCATATTCACCTGGGATTTTGCCTGTTACTACCATGCCACAGAGCCAGTCGCCGAATCGAGTAGCTCTGATATGGCTAACAACTGATGCAGTCTTATCATTTGCCACAACTACGCATTTGCCACGGCGATAAATGCCGGGTTAATGTAAAGTACTTCTATGGGCAAACAAGCAAGCCCTCTTCAGCGGCATGGAGGCGCCGATTACCGGCTCCAGTAATGTGCACCATCTCACCGTACTGGACACCGGCAGTTCGCTCTTTATTAATTACATTAGGCTGTATCACAACACACATATCCTCTTCAAAACGAAAGCCTTCGTTTTGTCCGGATGATGTCTGGCGTGTTCGAACTATGGGCGGCAGCTGGCCGGCTCCGTGAAGAAGATCATCCCCCAAGCTAAACCCTCTCGAATCGATAACATCACTCACCGCTACAACGTCTGCTACCGTCGCTCCAGCTCGAAGCACCGCTCGAATCCCTTCGAACGTATCCCGTGCTACTTCAAACAGCTCGGCATACAATGGTGAGGGTCCTTCTCCAACCACAAAAGTTCGCAACACCTGACCTGAATAGCCGAAGAGATCTACGCTAATCTCGAGCACGCAAACATCTCCGAGCTCGACAGTACGACTGGTTGGATACTGGCTGGGAATACAGATATTTGGATCCGACATCGCTGTGCAGAGAAAATAGTGGATTCCGTTGGTTCCGCCCTTAGAAAGGTAGGAATCTTCCAGAATCTTGACAATGTCGTAACCTGTAAGACCAGGCCGCAGTTGCTCCTTGAGTGCCACTATTGAGAGGTCGGCAAGCTCTGAAGCTTCTCTAATCCTCTCGATCTCTTCCGCACTCTTGCGCTGACGTAGCTGATTCAGAACATGTGTAAATTCAACGAAGTCTGCATGCTCCATGTGATCGCGCAAATAGCTGTATTGCTGGAAAGGAAGCGGTCCAACAATCCCTATGCGGGTTTCGCCGTAGCCACGGGCGATAAGTTCCTCTGTCACTCGTTCGATTGATGACGGAAGACCGCTCGCGCTTCTCCCACCAAATCGAACATCGTTCAGGATCGCCATACGCGCAGCCGTCTCAACGTGGTTAGAAAGCTGAATGAATAATGTCCCCTCTCCAACTGCAGGAAATATCAAATGTGCTTCCCGAGTTGATAGCCAGTTGCTGAGATAGTGAATATTGGGACTCCTTCCTGAGCCGAACATCACTAAAACTTCCACATTGTTGGCAGCCATTCGCGCGCGCACCTCTTGGTGGCGTCGATAGAATTCATCATCAGAAAAACATGGATATTCCATTTGCCCAGCATTCCGCCATCAAAACGAAGGCCGCATCAGCTATCCAAAGCTTAGATCATCACACCTAAATCATATCTTGCCGTGTCAAGTTTCCATTGGGACAATTATTGCAGTCATTTTGTCAATCCAGAATTCCTGAAATAGCTACTTAATACCTGCATATCAGTTGTTTAATTTCATCACATGGATGAATATTAAAGCTGGCATCCCAGGGGAACCCCGATCGATAAAAGAGCGGCTCAAATACCTTACTTTTATCTGCAGAAATGACTCATCCCCATTGACTGCTATAAGACACTATAGTAAAATGGAACATTGTTCCATAACTCCTGGTAATCGGCGTTCGAAGAACAGAGATTTTTGGACAAGTGACAATTCGTCACCAAGCCATTGAGTCGTTGCTGGAATCGTCTAGATTTTCTCAACACTACATGGCTGTTTTAACACTGCCATATTTAGGGGGGGGTGCCAATATGTCATTGCGACTATGGCGTTCGGGGGAATATTGGTCGGGACGTAAGCTGAAAATCGCCTTTCTCGCTTGTGCTTTGATTCTGGCGGGCTGTGGTACGTCAAGCTCTGCAGCAAAGCCAGCGGCAAGTACATCCACTACGACAGCAGCTTCGTCACAATCGCCATATGTGGTACACGCAATATTGTCACTTACCGGTCCAGGAGCTACGCTCGGGAGTATTGCTAGCCATGCACTAACCGCCTTTGCTGCATACGTCAATCACTCTGGGGGGATTGACGGTCACCCGATAACTCTAGATATCGTAAATAATCAAAGCAACCCGGCTACCGCTGTATCCCAGGCAACAAATCTAATCCATTCTGGGGTTCCTTTTCTGCTCAATGGAAGCATAAGCCCAGTTGACAATGCTGTAGATGCACTGGCCGGTTCGACAGGACCGGTGATATACGACCTGTCTCCAGTGGCAAATCCCAAGCCACATAGTTACGTATTTGCGGCAGGAATTTCGACGAAATATCTTGAGGGATCTATAGTCAATTTCATGAAGGTAAGCGGGTATAACCGCATCGCAATCATAAACTCGTCAGATGCCAGTGGCCTCGACGGATATAACGAGCTGGAAGCTGCGCTAAAAAGCCCAAGTGGCAGCGGTGTAACCGTGATCTCACATCAGACTTACGATCCCACAGCTCTAAACGTTGTACCGCAGATGTCGGCTATCAAAGCAACGAACCCTCAGGCAATCTTTATATCAACTACCGGGACTCCATTCGGTACAGTTCTTCGGGCTATGTCGTCGCTTGGAATGTCA
>JAKBSX010000125.1 GCA_021844725.1 Actinomycetes bacterium
GTCAAGCCCCGATATGGCGGGTCGTCGATTGGGATTGATGTGGTAGCCGATATTGGTACAGCGATTGCAAGACTTAAGTCAAATATCCACCTAAAGCAGGGTGCAGTTATAGAGCCTTATCGCCCTGATCTTTTTGATTTGCAGGTAGCAGTAAGGGTGTACCCGGAGTTCGAGATTTCTGCAATAGAAAAGCCGGTCCGCACAAAGAGCGGGTCGGAGATCCTTTCATATAAGGATAAGTATGTAGCCGGCGAGGGAATGGTTGCCGCCCCCAGAGAGCTTCCTGCTAACATTTCAGACCAGCAAGCAGTTAATATTCGCTCCTATGCAAGTTCCCTGGCGAGACTGCTTCCGATAAGGGGAATTTCAAGAATAGATTTTCTTAGCGACGGGTTAGGTGAGCTTTATGTAAATGAAGTCAACACTATACCTGGGTCGTTATCGAAGTATCTCTTTGTTGATCCACCTATTGAATTTTCCCGACTACTTGATGACCTCTTGAAGGAGGCATTCAGCAATAAGACATATTTGCCGGTAACCACAGGAGCGGATGGTTCTGCTCTATCGAGCGCCGGATCTATAGCCGCAAAGCTGGCATAGAGTTAGACCTGGACTGGGTGACTTAGGCTACGGTAAAGTGGAAGGCCAGATAGCGGGAATAGCGACTATTGCCAGCCATGCTGGTAGATTCGTAATTTATTATTCGGTACGGGAATGGCAATGGACTGGCAGCTGCAACTGAACGACAATGAAGATCTTGTAATTGATCAAACCCCACATTGGAGTCTTTTCATCTCCTCGGTGGTTCAGGTGTTTGTGATCGTTATTGTCTCGATTGTAGCTATTAATATGCTTTCCGGGCTTCCAATTTGGACGTTAGTTTTTCCGGTAGTGGTCCTGCTCCTTGGATTTGTAAAATTATTATCTCGCCTGGCCAAATACAGGTTTTCCCACTTGATCATCACAACCGAAAGGTTGATCGACGTTCAGGGGGTTTTCAGGCGACGAATAAGGGAGATTCCTATTCGCCAGATTTCAAATCTGACCAGTTCCCAGCGCTTTTTGGAGAGACTTTACCGCTGTGGGTCCCTGAGGGTTGAATACTCAGGTGAAATTGGGCATGACGATTTTTCTTATGTTCGGCGGCCAGATCGCATAGTTAGGTTTTTGAGCGGCCGAATTGCCAGCGGATTTCAGCCGGCCTCCGATCTTACCAGGCGCTCTCCGTTGGATGAGTTAGTCAAACTTGAAGAGCTCAGAAATCGGGGCACCCTGACTGAGCAGGAGTATGATCGAGCAAAATCTCGTCTTCTTGATCAGCTGTAAGGACTCTCCCAGGACTAATCTGATTGAATATGAGAAGTCATCAGCTTTGCAGTACCTGGAGAGATGAATTATCCAAGTGGGCTATTCCTGAATCGATAATAGAAACTTCCAAACAGTTGCCCTGGAAGCTGAGCCCCAAGAAGTTTGCGCCAACCGAAGCCAGGAAAACCAGTTTAACTGCCACCCGTATATCAGAATTTATTCATCAGAATTCTGAAGGTGGCATCAATACGATCTTGGATGTCGGATGCGGTGCCGGCGGATTGTCAATTTGCTTTGCAGATGACATACAGTGCTTTATCGGTGTGGATGAATCCGAGGAGATGCTTGCGGCGTTTAGAGCTAATTGGGCTACAGAAAACCTTGAGTCAAAGAATCTAAGGACCATAATCGGTAATTGGCCGGATGTTGCCCCGTTGGCTGGCCAGGCTGACCTGGCGATCTGCGCAAATGTGTTGTTTAACGTGGCAGACCCCTGTGAATTCATCACAGCATTGGACCGTGCTGCGAAACGGGCAGTTTTCATAGAGGTGCATGAGAACCATCCGCACCATGTGGCGAATCCGGTTTGGAAACATTTTTGGGGGTTAGACAGGCCCGATTCGCCTACTGCACGGGATCTGGTTGCGATTATTGAGTCACTTGGAATTTCTCCGCAGTCTGAAAGATTTTTTCGTGACCCTGAAGGCCCACGGGAGGTCGATGACGAACTTGTATTTTCGATTGGGCAAAGGGCATGTATTAATCCTGGCGATTTCGACCGTCTAAGAGATTTTTTGATTGAGAATCCGATTCGGCGTCCGGAATATCGGCTTATTTGGTGGAAAAAGTAGGTGATGGGCTGGGCGACAGTTTTACGAAACCGACCCATTTATTCGATAATCATTGCTTGAGATAGATTGGCATTGGAGAGTTGATTATGACCAGAGCACATCTTGAAAAAGTAGAGATCGAGTTTGACACTTTCGGTGACCGGAGTAACCCCTGTCTTCTGCTGGTAATGGGCCTGGGGGTTCAGATGATAGCGTGGCCGGAACAGGTGTGCCAGGAATTGGCAGACCGGGGCTTTTTCGTAGTCAGATATGACAATAGAGACTGTGGACTTTCAACTAAGTTTGAAGATGCCGGAGTGCCAAATCTATTTGCCGGCCTATTGGGGGGTTCATCAACAGCGGCTTACACGCTAAAAGAGATGGCCGCAGATGCAGTCGGGCTGATGGATTTTTTGGAAATTGATCGTGCGAATATCGTAGGGATATCAATGGGCGGAATGATTGCACAGCAAGCGGTGATTGACCACCCATCTCGTTTTATCTCGCTTTGTTCAATAATGTCTACAACAGGATCCCGTGATGTTGGTCAGCCATCTCCGGAGGTAATCAACGCTCTGCTCCAGCCTATGGCTCAAGACAGGGAATCAGCAATAGAGCGCTCAGTGGAGATATCGAGGGTTATTTCATCCCAATTATACTTTGACGAGGCAAGAGTGAGGGATCTGGCGGCGAGATCTTATGATCGTTGCAACTGCCCAGACGGCGTGGCAAGACAGTTAATGGCAATTGTGGTTTCCCCAGATCGTACTGAAGCTCTAAAGGAAGTAAAAATTCCGACCTTGGTGATTCATGGTCTTCTGGATAAATTTGTGGATCCGAGTGGTGGAATCGCTACCGCAGATGCAATCCCGGGTTCAAAGCTGGTCACGCTCGATGAAATGGCGCATGATATCCCAGTTCAGTTATGGCCGGCGATTCGAGATGCTATCATCGAAAATGCTGACAGGGGTAGGAGTTGGATGTAAGTTCGTTGCAAGGCTGCATCAGTTAAGCAACTCTGGTTCACTTTGCTGTTTGGTGGATATGAAATTGGCATTACTATGACGTGGCCTTATCTACTCGCGCTATCTTGATATTCCTATGTACTTTAGCCTTTCGGCCATGGATGGGGAGGAACTTGTATTGTGAACACTAGCAATGGCCCCTTGGCCGGAATTCGGATAATCGAATTCTCTGGTATTGGGCCGACACCATTTGCCTGCATGGTCATGGCTGGTCTTGGGGCGGAGATAATACGTATCGACAGACCTAACTTTGCTCCGAAACTTGTAAATCTCGGGCTGGATAATAATGCTGATCTTATGGGTCGAGATCGGCGGTCAATCGTGCTTGATTTGAAATCGCCCAAGGGGGTGGATCTGGCAAAACGTCTTGTTGCAACTGCTGAGGGAGTGATAGAAGGCTTCAGGCCAATGGTGATGGAAAGATTGGGTTTAGGGCCAGATGTGCTGGCTAAGGTGAATCCTCAAGTGACATATGTGAGGATGACCGGCTGGGGCCAAAACGGATCCTTGGCAAAAACGGCGGGCCATGACTTGAACTACATAGCGGTCACAGGGTTATTGAATGCTATCGGCACAAAGGATGAGCCAGTAATTCCTCTAAATGTTGTCGGTGATTTCGGAGGAGGGGCCTGCTTCGCGGTAGTCGGAATGCTAAGCGGGATACTTAGTAGCAGGGTTCACGGAAGGGGACGCGTTGTTGATGCTGCCATTGTCGACGGAGTTTCACTTCTGGGTTCTATGTTTAGAGGAATGCTCGATCAGGGACTTTGGAGCGATCAAAGAGCTTCGAATCTACTAGACGGTGGGTCACCATTTTATGCGCTTTACCGGTGCAAAGATGGAAGATATGTTTCCGTTGCTGCACTTGAGCCGCAGTTTTTTAATAATTTGGTCGTTCGACTGGGCCTTCAGGACAATCCAAATTTCAAAGAGCAGTACAATAAGGACAGCTGGCCACGAATGCGCGAGGATTTGACAGAAATATTTCAGAATAACGATTCCACGTATTTTGGTGATTTGTTTTATGCCACTGATTGCTGTTGCGCAGTGGTAGAGGATTTCCATTCTGCATTGGCAAATCGGCATTTGGCGGAGAGAGACGGGTTTGTGGAACTAAATGGGGTTATGCATCCCAGGGAGGCCCCTCGTTTTGACAATTATTCCCATGAAATCACGGCCCCTCCGAGACAAGGTCAGCACACACGTGAGATACTTGCCGAAATAGGTCTTTCCGCCCATGACATAGAGTCCCTTATTGATCAAGGGGTTTGCGCTTAGGAGTGCAATGTTTTATAGCGGTCACGGTTCCGGTGGGCCGGTATTTCTCCATCCCGAATCGCATCTCTTGGTGCTTGGCCCTCCCCGTTCCGGCAAGACGCGCTCCGTGGTGGTGCCAAACATTTTGTGTGCCAATGGCCCGGTAATTGCGACGTCGACCAAAAATGATCTGATCGAAGCGACTTCAGAAGCCCGCAATCGTCTGGGTAAAGTGATGGTGTTCGACCCATCCGGACGGGTGAGCATACCATCTCATGCCACCAGGGTCTACTGGTCTCCTTTAAACCCGAACGGATCATATTCTGAAATACAGAGCATAACTCGGGCAATGATAGATTCATCGATATTGGCTGGCCAATCCCACGGATATTCCCACTGGGTTGAGCGAGCAGCTTCTTTGTTGGCCCCGTTGATGCACGCCGCACAGATCGCTGGCTACGAAATGGACACCGTCATGGGTTGGTTGAATCTTAGAGAGTGCAAGGATCCGGCTGGAATTTTGCGGGCATGTGGTGAGAATATGGCTCTCGATTCACTAAAGGGAATTCTGCTCAGCGAAGATAGAGAACGAAGTGGTATTTTTTCAACCGCACTTGGCCTCCTCGGCAGTTACAATTTTCCGGAGCTCAATTCTCAGAGCAATTTTGAGAGGTTTGATTCTCAAAAGTTTCTAAATTCTCTGGACACTCTGTATGTTGTTTCGCCTTCTTATATCCAAAAACTGGTGGCGCCGGTGATTGTTGGCTTGATTGACGAAGTTAAGAATCGGTCCTTCGTCTTGAGTTCAAATCGTGAGTCAGACTCCGCGAGGCCATCACTGTCGCTGATACTTGATGAGATGGCGAATGTTGCTCCACTTGGAGCAATTTCTTCAATTCTTTCAGAAGGGGCGTCACAAAAGGTGTTGCTGCTTGGAGCTTTGCAAGATTTGTCTCAGGCAAGAGTCAGATGGGGAGAAGCATCTTCAGGGTTCGTAACCCTGTTCGGATCGATGATTGTATTTCCCGGGATAGCCGATAGCCAAACTTTGCGCCAGCTGTCGGAAATCTCTGGGGTAAGGACATTTGAAAGCATCTCTGACGCGTTTGCCACTCCGCTCCATTACAGATTCAAGGTGCCAAGTTCTCGCTTGAGATCGTATGGATATCGGAATGTTTTGGAACCTTGGCAGATTGCCCGGGCGCCATTAGGAGAAGCCTATCTTTTTCGTAAATATCATCAGGTCAACCGGGTTATTCTCAGAGATGTTCCTGAGATAAACCCGAGGATCAGAGAGCTTTAAGATGGGGGAGTGAGCTGGTTAACATTTCCCGAAGGTACTATGCCGAGACCGTGATTTAACAACGTTGAAGCTGGGTTTAACAATCCTGTAACCGTTTCGAGGTGGTGCTAGCGATCGATCTCAGTTTCTTTTTTTAATAGAGGCGCACTGTTCAGCAAATGGGCAGAGGGGCAGGTGAGGGTCCTGGTAACTCCATTTATTTGTTGGACTGCCGCTACCACTTCTGAACCTAGCTGCTCGATTGATGAGCATTGCACAACCAAAATTACATCGTATGGGCCGGTAACGAGATCTACTGAAACCGAACTCGGTAGGTCGTGGCACTTTTTAGCCACTTCAGAGGCTTTCCCTATTTCAGTTTGTATCAGTATGAATGCCCTAACGTCCATAGAAGCTCCATGCGTTGTCGTGAGTTGAATTCTATGTACAGATAACTTAGTGCGAAGATGAGATCTTCGATGAAGAGTCTTACCTTTCCGGCATTTCTTTCAGTAAATACTTATAATCGTAACGGTTCCCGGCTTTTCTAATCAAAGATCATGCGCATATCCTTTGACAACTAATGGCTTGTTCCGATATAAAATCCCTTTAGTTTCCCTGAATCTGCCGATAACGATGGGAAGTGAAATATTTTGTTCTGAAAAACTCTCCATCACCAATTCTGGATTTGGATGGGTGAATATTATTTCGTAGTCTTCGCCGCCATACATGCAATGTTCTAAGGTTGCGCCCTCTGCTGCTGGCATGGTTTCTATGACTGCTCCAAGATTGGATTGGGTGCAGATATGATTTAGGTCCCCGATAAGGCCGTCACTTACGTCGATAGCTGAATTTGCCGGGAGTCGTGCAATTACTGCAGCTACATCGACCCTTGCCTTGGGAAGCTTATGGCTCCGTTGCAGTGGCCCTGATGAGCTGGGGTCCTGCTGTAAAAGTTCCAATCCAGCAGCCGAGGCTCCGGTGGGACCGGTTAGAAATATGTGATCATTTACCGTAGCTGTGGATCTTTTAATTGGTTGCCCGATAGAGGAGCCCAATATTGCAACTGATACAAACAAATTTTCGGATGAGGAAAGATCCCCGCCGGCAACCCTGAGATTGTATTCTTGACAGGCAGCTTTGACGCCTACGTAAAAGTTTGTAATGTCGAAATCTTTCGGACACGCTATAGCAATGGTTACGTAGCGCGGCATTCCCCCCATGGCAGCTATGTCAGAAACATTCACTGAGATTGATTTATATCCAATTTCAGCTGGGGTGTAATAAAGCCGGGAGAAGTGTATACCTTCCGCCATCAGGTCTGACGCGAATAGGTCGATGTTTTGTCCGGCACCATCAATGATCGCGCAATCATCTCCTAGTAGACTATCGACATCGGAATTAAAAGCAAATGCGAACTGTGATATGGTTTGAAAAATCTCATTTAATTTTTCAAACTCGTTGCCTGTATGAATAGGTTTCATTTGAGACAAGTTAGCTTTGAATTAGGTACATGTGGGGCAATTTGTGTAAAAATATAGGTGCTCTCTGTGAGAGTTTTCCCGCACGGTGTCTTGACAGGGCTTGATGCCAGTTGCTGAATAGATATGAAACGAGGTTTCCGAGAGTGAAGTATCCAACTGAAAACAAAGAGCTCATCTACTGGGTAAGTGAAATTGATCGG
>JAKBSX010000126.1 GCA_021844725.1 Actinomycetes bacterium
AAGAGCATCAAGTAAAGTGTGATTGCGATACCGAGCCCTAAGACAGCCTCAAAGTACCTGTTTAGCCAAAGTCCTCTCCGATGTTCGGGGATCTGGAAAATGTATGTGAAGAACGCGGGGAGATTCAACATGTACGGGTATTTGCTGAACAACGTGAAACGAAATCTTGCCACTAGTAGAATAGCGATCGCAAACAAGCTCGACAGCGCTGGTACCAGTAGAAAAGTGCTCCTGGCTTCGTAATGGGTCGGCTCCCCGGAGAAACCAAACTGCGTCGGTACTTCCTTGGGCAACATGGAATAGCAATACAAACCAATAATCCAGATCGCAACAGCAAGAAGAAGAAGTGTTATAAAGAGAATTCGCCCACGTCTGCTAAGAGGTAGTGGTGCTATGGCCATTTTGACTTACTCCTTTCCACGCGCATTGCGCCTAACGATTTCTATATTGGGTCTCGAAGGCAAACACGGGGGATGCCCCACAAAGGACATAGGCGCAAAAAAGTCGTCCCGATTGACGCCTACAAATGTGCTTTGCTCCAATGCCTGCAGCAATCGGGATGAAGCGAACACGATGATATATAATAATTGAGCGTCTTTTTTGCGATTGTTATATGCGGTGCGCGCGTCCACTAGGCGCCGTAGCGATACTTGTTAAATTGTATCACATCCGGTTGTCCATCCCCATTATTGTCAACGTAGCCGACACTTCCGCGTGCGTCAACGTTAGTTTGCCAGTCGGAGAATTGGACCAGCAGCAACCCGGTAGTCAACGATGTATTCAACATCACGGTGTTTGGCGGAAGAGTGACATTGCTGACATCGCAAACTGTCTTTTGAGTAGCTCCAAGAGCCACCGAAGATAATAGAATGCTGGCGAACAAAGCCACGCTTATTCGCGCGATTGCATCCGTAAATCGTGACTTCATAATTGCACCTCATAAGGTTTGTGCGTTGATGAATAGTTATTTAACTAACATCGCCTTGCGGACAAGAACGGTTTGTCCTGCCTCAAGGCGGTACCAATATATTCCACTCGGCAAATCACCTCCTTCCAGTTTTGCTTCGTATGTACCAGCATCCCGAAGACCTCTTACTAAAGTTTTTAACTTTCTCCCTAAGAGATCATAAACAGACAAATCAACGAAAGTCCTTTCGGGTAAATCGTATTCGATGGTGCTGGATGGATTAAATGGGTTAGGGTAGTTCTGTAGTAATCTGAAATTAGTGGCGATTGGGGTTTCTGTAAGTTTTATGTCGGTGGTGTTGGTGTCTCCATATAATCTGCCGTTTATCAGGGCACCATACATTATTCTTTCGTCGAGTTGCCATTGCTTAAATATCAAGCCGTAGCCTGGCGCGAAGTAACTATAAGTCCAAGCATCGTATGCACCTGGTTGATCATCATAGAAAACAATCACATTTCGATAAGTACCTTTAAGGGGGCCTCCCGAAATTTGAAAGGTGTCTAACACGGCTGCGAGTGTAACAACATGAGTTACAGTATCACCGCTTGCAAACACGTAGCGATATTCCCATGTGTCGTTTACCACAGAATGAAACTTGTAAAGGAGTTGCTCTTCAGTTCCATTTAAGAAAAAGACGTCTCCGCTGGTATCTACTCTGACGGTATCGTCTACCGCATCAGCGACGACCCCTTGATAGAGCGGATACCAGCGCAAAACAAAATATTTATTTCCATTTATTCGAGTAGTATCAACGTCTTGCCTAGCCGACCAGAGTTGCTCATCTCCTTTGTATCTCCAGAAATCTCCAACATGGAGCGGGAAATAATCTGTCGAATCCTGAGCGCGAAGGTTGGCCGATGGTAATGTTACCACTAGCATCAAAAACCCGAGAATTGAATTTCTCATAAGGTCACCTCTTTATTGCTTTCATGGAAAATATTTGTTCAACTGACATGAAATATCCACCTGATGTTCCACTTCGGAATCCCGGCAGCGTTGCGCCTAACGTCTCGCCGCATCACGTTCGTGCCGCGCCTTTCGGCAGTTCCTCCGCGCGTGGCATGAAGCGAGAACGAAATATAAAAATGACGAGCGTCGTGATGCGGCTTGCTAGTTGCAGTTGCCCGTTCATTCATTTGAGGATCAAGAGCTTCTTCGTTTGCGTGGATGCACCCGCCTGCAATCTATAGAAGTACACTCCGCTCGAGAGATTACCTCCATCAAAATGGACTGTATGGGCGCCAATCGTCTGGTCTGCGTTCACAAGCGTTTTCACTTCCCTGCCGAGCACATCGTAGACTTTTAAAACCACGTGGCTACTCATTGCCAACCGATAGCCGATCGTCGTTTCCGAGTTGAATGGGTTGGGATAGTTTTGATCTAGAATCAAGCGGGATGGTATATCTGGAATAATCTCTGCCAACGGCCGCCGCCACACACCCCCTTTATAAGTCCCGGCGAAGAGATTTGCTCCAATAACAATGAGAGAATAGACACCGGTATTCGTCAGGCCGGTACTGACTGGAATCCAGTCTGCCGTAGTGGTGTTGGAAAGAAACACACCGCGATCAGTGCCCGCAATCACATTCGTATCCAGGACAAGCAGTGCGTAGACATAGGCGTTTGCCAACCCCGAATTGAATGGAGCCCAGCTTGTGCCATTGTTCTTAGATACGAAGACGCCATCACCCCGGGTTCCGGCGAATACCTCTTTGCTTGAGAATGCAAAAGACTGTACGTATGTGTTAGTCAGGCCGGTTGCCGCCTCTGTCCAGCTCGCGCCGTCATCGGTCGAAAGGAAAACACCGTTACTTGTGCCGAAAAAAACATCGTTGCCTGAAATGGCAAGCTTAGTGCCGATAACTTTTGATGGCAACTGAGTGAATACATCCCTCCAACTGGCTCCTTCATCCGTTGACAGGGAAACGCCGTCATCTGTACCCGCGATAAGATTAGTACCAGAAAAGGCAAGGGAGTTGACAAAGGCTAATCCACTCGGGGTTGCAGTCCAGTGCAGGCCGTTATCTGTCGAAGAATAAACTCCCGAAATAGTTCCAGCGAAGATATGTGTGCCTGAGGCTGCAAAGCCATCACCATCGTTATTCTTCACATTGGTCGCGGTCCAGCTTGCGCCATTATCGGTAGAAACAAATACGCCGTTGCCGATAGTCCCGGCAATAACATTCGTGCCCAAGACGCCAAGAGACCAGACATAATCGTAAGCCAGACCCGAGTTTACGGCGGTCCAGTTGCTCCCACCGTTAGTGGATAAAAGAACGCCGCCAAAATCCGTGCCGGCAAATAGGTCCGTTCTCAAAACGGCAACAGACCGAACAAAAGAATTCAAACCAGTGGTCACCGCAGTCCAGCTCGCACCTCTGTCTTTAGATACGAAAACACTGTCAGTGAAAGTCCCTGCAAGTATGTTTGTTCCGGAGCCGGCAAGACAGACAACTGCAGCATTGGTGAGGGTAGATACGGCCCAGCTTGAACCATTGTTATTTGATACAACTACTTTCTTACCATCCCCCACAAAGAGACTCGTACCCATAACCAGAAGCACGCTCGGCGCAAATCCAGCCCCTGTGGCAGTCCAGGTCATGCCACTGTCAGTAGATATATACATGTCCCCCTCAGTCCCTGCAAATAGATTTGTACCCATGGCCGCAAGGGACGCAACGGCGGTGGTGGTGGTCATCCTTACAGTCCAACTGCTGCCGCTGTCAGTCGAAAGAAAAATACCGTCTTCAGTTGCCGCGAAATAGTCCGTGCCGATATGGGCAAAGGCCGAGACATGGCCGATATGCAAGTCTGCGCTGGTCGCCGTCCAGGTTGTGCAATTGTTTGTCGAGACAAATATGCCGTTGGAAGTCCCTGCAAGAATATTCATTCCAAAAACGGCAAGAGAATAAACCGGAGTGTTCAATCCCTCATTGACTGCAACCCAACTCCTGCCGCCGTCGGTCGAGAAGGAAACGCCCTCATAGGTCCCTGCAAAAATATTCTTGCCGGAAGCGGCAAGACAATATACGGTACCACCGTAGGGGCCATTCGTTTGTACCCACTGTGCAAAAGCCGAATTAGCCAAGGCTAAAAGGAAATAACCAATACTTAAAAATCTGGCAATGCGTCTCATCTGCGCTGTCACTCGTTGAACCTGAACGGGCAATTGCAACTAACGTCCACGAGAACCATGTCGTGCCGCGCATCCATTAATGGGGTACCATGATGGGCGCGGCATTGAGCGAGCTCGATAATATAGAATAGTCGAGCGTCGTGATCGCCGCTGTTATGCGCTGGCACGAGACATTGCACATCACTGGTAGCCGCCTTTCGTGGGAGGAAGGGCTTTGTACTCTGGTTTCGAGGTGACGATGTCCCAAATTAATTGCGTTAAACGTTCAATGAAATATTTAGACTTGTTATGTGGGTCGATCGGAGAGTCCCAAACAACAGTCTTGTCTTGATTTTTGTATTTTATCCTGAGCATTTGCGGACCCAGATCTGGCTCGACGCTTTGGTAGGTGGGCCTCTTATAAATGGTATCTGGCAAAGAGAAGAACCTGTAATGATCCAGCGCGTTAGCAATAATGTCCTGCTCCCTCGTCGTGAGCCACATCGTGGTCTTCAAGGTACCAGGGATGAGGTCTTTCTGATACGTCCCGCGAAAGGTATCCAGTTCATCAAGCGCATTGGTGTGCATAAATATCTGCACAAATTGGACATCGTGGCTTACTCCCGAAGGGGAAGAAAATATGCAACAGCCAATCATTACGAGACTTCCGACCAGAGGAACGAATAATTTCATATTTGACTCCAATATCCTATCGTCAGCTAGCTTGTCCCGTGCTTGCGGCTAACGTGACGCGAGAAGAAGTCGTTGCTTTCGCTTACTATAAATGTTGCGTAGCGTCGAGTCATCGAGCGAAAGCAATGAAGCGACCACCATGATATATAATAATCGAGCGCCTTTCTTGCGCGTGTTAGCCGCAGTTGCCCGTTCATTTGAGGAACAGGAGTTTCTTTGTTGCAATGTAAGTGCCCGTATGGAGTGAGTATAAATACACGCCGCTGGCAAGGCTGGAAGCGTCGAAAGTGACGGAGTGAGTTCCGGATAATTTGTAGCTGCTAACCAGAGTGCGGACAGCCTGACCGAGTATGTCGTAGACCCTCAAGGTTACGAACTCGCTTCTGGGCAATGCGTACGTTATGACCGTTGTGGGGTTGAAAGGATTCGGGTAGTTCTGAAACAGAGCAGGGCTTGATGGTACGGTAGCGTGCTGAACTACTGCATCCAACATCTGCCCGTATTCGACCCCTCCCAGTTTCGCATAGACCAAGTAGGTGTCAGTCGATCCAATATCCCACGATTCATCCTCGAAAGAGAGTCCGAATCCCTTTCACAGCTGATGATTTTCCCCGGCCAAGGGTCCAAGTTCCTGAAATGTCTTTACCTCTGTCGCCACATGAAGCACGGAATCCATGGCCATCGATTTGCACACTGTGGAATTGTAGGAGGTTCCGTAGTCCCAATAACTCGGAGCAAAGGGAGCGCCTCTCGACGAGCCAATCGTGTCGCTAGGCTCCGCGTACAGACTGTCAATTTGGCGTTCATGGTTCTTCAAAGTGCTATCAAACGGCAATGGTGCGTAGCTGAAGACGGAGCCGGTAAGGGTATCGACCCGCTCTAAAATGACATCCGTGTCGTGTGGAGGATAGAGATTTTTGTATAACAGAACTCTATAGTCAAGCCCATCAGGAAGCGTACTGTCCCCCGTCACGGTTAGCGAGAATGCAGAGACTGAATCGATTATCGGGTACGGGGATGACGCCTCATTTGTGTAGGCGATGTACTCCCAAGTGTCACCGATCTGCAACGGATAGTAGGCCAGCTGCTGCTTTAGCGAATCGGTCTGGGCGGACGCGGCTGTTGATGCGGCTATTACCATAAGAATCATCGCGTATTTCATCGTTGTCTCCTTTGCTTAGCGGGCAATTGCGCCTGACGAGTCCACGAGAAAAGAGTCGCCGCGCACCTGCCTGCGGTAGGCAGGCTCCTTCGGGGTTATAATGTGTGCGCGGTGAAGCGAGAACTACGATATACAATAGTCGAGCGTCTCTTTTCTCGTTGTTATACGACGCGGCGGACAGCTAAAGCAGTTCTACGAACTGCTCGACTGTCAAATCGGCTTGACGAATGATTGCCCGGAGCGTACCTCTATCAAGTTCTTCGTGATCTGGGACCATCAGCTGAGCGAAAGGTTTATCCCGCCTCAGGATCATGTGGCTGCCGTGTTGGCGCTTCATGATAAATCCCACCCTAGTGAGTGCCTTCACGCAATCTCGTCCGGATATGCGCGGGAGTTCGCTCATATCGCGACTAAAACTGCTTCAAACCTTTCCGGCGGTATGGCAAGATGATCGTCTTCCAGGGCAGCGATATATCCGTCAATCGCCTCTCTGATATTGGAAATAGCCTCTTCCTTTGTCTTGCCCTGACTAATGCACCCCGGAAGGCTGGGACACTCGGCAACCCAGTAGCCATCCTCACCTGGATATATGATTACCTGTCTCATGCGTCAAATCCCTTCCTTATCTTCTAACCCAAATATAATTCTCTTTAGAGTATTCTGCCACCCGCCGTATCGCATAACGTCCTGCCGGACAAAGTCGTGGCGCGCATCCTTTGTTGAGGTACTGAATGAGGGCGCCATGAAGCGAGACCGATTATATACAATAATCGAGCGTCATGGTTCTCGCTGTTATACGCTGGCGCACGTCCGTTCTCTAAGATATCTCGTAGACTTGACCGGGTACCATTTCCGGTAGGCTCTTCAGTAAAGCCGGCATCAGCGGCCGTATGTATTCCAAACGGTTAAGCGGCGTTTGGAAAACGACTACCGCCAGCCTGTATTCTTTGATGTTCTGTTGAAAGGGCAGGTTCTTATCAATCGTAACGAAGACATTGAAATCGTGCTCGGAGGCCTTCGCCATCAATTTCCCGTTGGTCAAGCCTGACCACCCCATATCTTGCACGGTAAATACTTCGTGCGGCTCAAACTCCTTTTTCAAACGCCAATTGAGGCATTCGTCAAGAAGTATTTTCATGCAATCGATGCGCCTGTGGTAAGGACGCGTTCAGCCCACTCAAGAACTTCGATTACTTGATCCCGCTTGACGGTGGGAAAATCTTTGAGGAAATTCTCAATAGTGTCGCCGCTTTCGAGGTAATCGAAGAGGTTCTTGATGGGGACCCTTGTCCCACGGAACACGGGCATACCGCTCAGAATTTCCGGCGAAGAGTAAATGGCACTCGTTGTCATGTTACTGGCCTTTTCCATGAGAGAATATAGACCAAACCTCTTGATTAGTCAAAGAATCAGCTTGCTTCGTTGAGCCCCGGACGCGCGCGTGCGC
>JAKBSX010000127.1 GCA_021844725.1 Actinomycetes bacterium
TTCTTTGAGGTGCCTCGATTTTTCTTTCCTTCGGTACTTCGAATAGGAGGCCAACAGAAAATTCCGAATTCTCTATCTAGTGTAATACGTTCGTGCTACACTAGATAGGTGAGAGATACAGATGTCTTAGACTGGAAATATCGGGCAGAGTACATACGAAGTCGATCGTTTAGACGTCCTGGTGATAAAGATATCGAACCTGACTGGGCAAACGAGGCGTTTCCCGATGACGACGCTCTAATCGAGTGGCCTGACCCTGCTTCCAAATATGGCGGGAACCGATCGACTTATCGGTTACTCGAAGACTGCACGTATCGTAATTGTCGTAATTTACTTACGAGACGAGAAGATTGGAGTAAATGCATGGAAGGCAAACGAAACTCAGGCCCGCCGTTATTGGAGGAGAGATCATGAATAATAAAAACCTTGAACAACTTATAAACCAAGAGACAGAGGCATCTGAGTTGGCACACGATGTCCCCGTATCAGATAAGGCCGTGCGTAAAAGCAGGACCAAGTCAGTGATCTACTCCGTTCGGCTTACTCCCGAACAAATCAATGAAATACAGCATGTCGCGAATGCTGCCGATATTCCACCATCGGCACTGGTACGCGATTGGGTATTGCAAGGACTTACTAATGAAAAGCACGGATCGGATGTCGATGCCATATTGGATTCCTTGGTCAAGGACGTCAATCAACTTCAACGACACCTTTCCCAAGGAAAAGCGTCCTAACTTAATCGTCTCAGCAGAAGCTCTTGACTAGCTCCGCCAGTGGAAACACAAATCTTTCGAAGAGCCAGATCTTCATTATTCAAAATATGATTTTATGATTTGCTCACTCGGAGGGGCTCGAACCCCCAACCCTCTGATCCGAAATAGAAATATCTCGTTTCAAATAGTGCCTTGCGTCATCAGATTATTGCATACAGGCTGGTCTAATCGTTATTTCTGCACGTGAGTTGCAACACCGTGCAACAATTCGGTATTAACTGAAACGGCTTTGTTGGGTTTATGTTGGGTTTGCCTAGACACGTAGTTATCTATTTCAGACAACAGTTTACTTCTTGAGTGGTGGCCCGAGCAATTCCAGGGGAAGTGGGAGTCCTAAAACGGCAATAGCCCATAGAAATGACTGTCAATCAAAACCACGGCGCCCTCTTGCAGAATCCCACACTCCTAGTGGCTTTTATAGGCCGACACAATTGCCTCGCTAAGTATTAGACCTGGCAAACCACTTTAAGACACCTCGATATACATAGTGTTCGCGGACATTGATAAATCGAACCGCTCGGAAGCTGAAAGTTCGAATACAATACGCTATAATTATGTACATGACAACTCTTCCGGTCGCCGATGCTCGAGCTCACTTTTCAAAATTGATTGACGAAGCTGCATCTACTCATGAACGGTTTGAAATCACACGCAACGGTATACGTGCTGCTGTGCTTCTAGGCGTTGACGACTACGACTCTCTACGCGAGACTATAGCTGTTTTGTCTGACTCGGAACTCTTAGTCGAACACGTAAAGGGTCTAGCTGCTATAGCAGAAGGTGACTATGTAGACGCTAAAGAACTCGCCCGCCTTATGCATTATGCAGACTAAATGAATGAAAGCAGCTATAGCCTTCAAATTGCCGGTCCAGCCGCTCGCGCACTAGCTGAAGCACTGCCTCCAAAAATCGCAGCCGCGGCATATTCCTTCATCACTGGTCCATTGCTGGACAATCCGCAAAGGGTCGGTAAGCAACTTCAGCCACCACTTGCTCCGACTTGGTCGGCTCACCGAGGTGAATACCGCGTGTTGTATCTTATCGATGAGACCTCTCGTGCAGTTAAAGTCACCGCGATCCGCCACAGAAGCGACGCCTACAGGGACTAGATGTCACACCTAAAAAAGCCGCTAGACGACCGCGAATATCCGAAGAGCCACCACTCATGTAGCAGCGCGCTCGAAGGGACTCGAACCCCCAACCCTCTGATCCGAAGATAGATAGAACTCGTTTCAAGTGGTGCCTTATGACGTCACGTTATTGCATATAGGCTGCTCTATTCGTTTTTTCTACACTAAGACTGCAACCACGTGCAACAATTGGGTTCTACTTGAAACGACTTTGTTGGGTTTTTGTTGGGATTTCAAAGTGGTAAATACCCCGTGGAATTGTGTATAGAAATAGCCAGTCTGGAACGACAAAGCAAATGTTGAGGAATAAAACTAAGCAAGACGACAAGATAGAAGCTACATTGGCGAATTTGAAAATCTCCAATATCAATATCCGTCTACCATCACAATCAATCTACAAATCATCTACAATAGGATCATGACATCATCAGATACCACAACAGTTCGGGTTCGGCGCCCCGACTCTGAACGACTACAATCCTTAGCAAAGAGTAGGCAAACTACTGTTGTTGAGATTGTTCACACAGCAATAGAAGCTTTGGAACGTCAAGAGTTCCTAAGCGGTTTGAATAACGATTACCGACGCTTACGCGAGGATCCAGATCTCTGGAAGGAGTACTGGGCGGATCGTGATGAATGGGACTCACTGGCTTGATTTGGAGTGGAGCTATTTACGATGTCAATTTGGGGCAACCTATAGGTCACGAGCCAGGATTAACGCGACCAGCGGTTGTCGTTTCTGTGGACATTATCAATAACGGACCAGGAGAACTTGTCGCGGTGGTTCCCATATCGTCTAAGTTCTACGGCCTGCGGAGTCATGTTGAGTTGGAGCCTGGAACTTCGGGTCTCGATCATGTTTCATACGCCCGTTGTGACCAAATTCGTACAATATCAACACGCCGCCTGTCCATTCGGCTGGGCGAAGCTGCTCAAGATGAAGTTCACAAAATCAGTCAGGCACTTCGATTTATTCTGGACCTATAAAAAGATCAAACAAACCACTGAAATATGGCTCTTCAGCTTTTATCGGGTCGCTAATTCTCTCACCCATTATTATTCAACAACTTGAATGGTTAATAGAATACTTATACCGCGCGCTCGGAGGGACTCGAACCCCCAACCCTCTGATCCGAAGTCAGATAAATTCGTTTCAAATGGCGCCTTGTGGCGTCAAATTATTCCATATAGGCTGGTCTAATCGTTGTTTGCGCAAGGAGGCTGTAACAAGGTGCGACCATTCGGCGCCAGATGATCCGAAAATGTTGGGTTTTTGTTGGGTCTGCTTTGGGGCGTTATTTTGGTAAAAACCCGCTAGCTTACTTTCACCCAACCACTATTTCACTCACTACTTTCTACCGGCAGATGAAGCCGAGTCGGCGAAATTGACAGAATGCGCAATCATGGAATACCGAGTTAAAGTGGCTCAACCAAGGAGTTGAACTATCACCGACCACATTTGGTTCTGACAGCGTAGCACACGGTCAAGAGCAACGTAATACGAGAAGGTTCAAAGTATGATGAGGTTTCCCCGATAACCCAATTTGCTCTTTGTGGGCCAGCCTCGGTCAGTGGTAACGAGTACATCAGCCCCTCTTTGAATAGCGGTCGCCACGACTAGGGCATCGGGAAGCTTAAGTTTTTGGCCATGACGAGCCCGAAGTTTCGCTGCCTCAACGGCAATCTCTGAATCAAGTTCCACAATCAATAATGGTAACCGTTCAATAAATTCACATATGGCCGCGACTGAAGATTCACCCCTACGCGCCGGAGACACGAGCGACTCAGCAAAGGCCGATGCTGGCAGGGCGATTCGGTCGCCACGTTGTTGTGCACTTACGAGTTCTCGCTTTGCCCCACTATGATGCGCATCGTCCTCATCAAGAAAGGCAATTAGAATGCCAGCGTCGACTAGAGTCAGTCCCATTCATTGCGCAGTTGATCAAGAATTCTCTGATCGAATACTCCCGTCAGGGATCCAGAGAACCGCTCCAGAACGTCGTCTTGGCGTTCAAGTACCACCCGTCCTGGGCCTTCAGCCCGCGCCATCACTCGCTCACCGGCTTCCAGACCCGCAATGCGCATCGCATCAATCGGAATGGTTACCTGGTGCTTCACACTAATTTTCGTGCTCCGACCCTGATTCTTTACTTTCTCCATACTTGTAAAGAATAGCACCCATTCGCTCCAAGCAAAACATCCAAAAATAGAAAACCAAATTACACCGAGAGCAATTGAGCAACCGTCTGTTAATTTACGAGATACATCATAAGATTCGTTATACAATCCAGATTGGCAGCTCAGCCAGTGGAAAAGCAAGCCTATTCCCTATAATTATGAGTGCACCTATAGCGCGCTCGGAGGGACTCGAACCCCCAACCCTCTGATCCGAAGTTAGAAGCTTCAGGGCTTCTACCAGGAACGATGTAAAACAGAAATGACTAAATACCGATACTGACCTGCTATTACTGTTCACTAGTGTACATAGGTGTTTCTGGGTAATATTTTCGTAACTGTACACCAACTACCCACCAAAACATCAATCACCCTTGGCCGGGTTTGACCCGTATCGCTTAGACATAGAATGGGCCACAAGTTCACTATCCTGATCAGTCAGATGTGAGTAGACATCAAGTGTCACGGTGATTGAACTGTGGCCGAGGGTTCGTGAAACTATTTGCATGGGGACTCTATCGTTGAGCAGTTGACTTGCAGCCGTATGCCTCAACTCGTGTACGCTCCACGCTCTGCCATCTTCGTGCGGTTCTATTCCAGCTTTCTTGCATGCTGAGGTAAAGCGCTTTTGGAGGTTATCCGGTCTGATGTGGGAACCATGGGAATTAGTGAAGATTAGATCTGGTTGTGTTCTGCCATCCTTAACTGCAGCACCAAGTTGTGAACGTCTATGATCCTCGAGCTCAGCAATAAGGAAGTCTGGTAGTCTCAATCGTCTTTTTGACTTATCGGTTTTTAGGTCACCCCTTGCGACTTTCCCGCCTTCGATCTTGAGCTGACTAGTTACCGTAATTGATTCCCCATCAAAGTCGCTCCAGCGGAGACCTAAGGCTTCTCCTCTTCGAAGCCCGGTGGTTATCATCAAGGCCCAAAGAGGACCTAGTTCTGAACCCTTGGTGGCCTCAATTAACCGCTTAGCCTGATCTTGGCTTAGTGCATGTTTCTCTGGAAGCGGTCTTCCACCAGCTGGTTTGGTTTCAGCAGCTACGTTTTTAGATGCCAGCCCTTCAGCAATTCCCCACTTGAGTGCCATCCCAAGTACCGCTCTGCACAATCGTAATGTGTTTGCAGAGTAAGTGAGAGTTCTTTTGCCTCTCGTGTAAGAAGTTCCTTCCACCGCATGAAGCCAATTCTCCACCTTCGATTTGTTGAGATCTTTGATCTTTATGCGACCCAAGGATGGAATAATATGAGTGTTCGAAATGTCACGATATTGCTCAAAAGTTCTGATAGCAAGCCCTTTGCCTTGATTACCGGTCTTTACCCTGATACTGGCCAGCCACACTTCCACTAGCTCGCTGACCGTGGATGAGCCCTTTAGTAGACCCCCATTTGATTTGATTTCTTTTAGCTCTTCCAGCGCCTGGAGGGCCTCGAGTGGCGGATTCTTGGTCTTCCTATCGACCTTGATCAGCTTTCGTTTCTTTACCTGTTTGCCACTCGGCTCCGTCATGGTCACCTGCGCAACCCAGGCTTTTCGATCAGCACGGTAATACAGTGAACCTTCTTGGGGGCTTCGCTGCTCCCGCTTCACGGCTGCCACATTCTTAGGGATGATTCCGACCTTCATGGCTTCGGCCAACGCCATGGAGAGAACCGACCGCAAGCCCTTGTCCTGGCTGCAAACCTTCTCTACTAGCTCCGGGGTAATCTCAGATAGGTCTAGAAAAGCCAGGGCCTCTTTCAGGGCCTCAACGGCACGGGCATAGCGCTGCAGCGTCCGGGGAGAAACCACTCTCGAGGCCAACCATTGCTCCAACCATTCCCCCGTATCCATGGGGTTAATTTAGCACCGAAGGGGCTCTGGGAATTTAAGTTCCGCGATAGCAGGGTTTTTAAAACCTTACACATGGCAAGGCGGTGGAGGAGAAAATCTGTGGGTTTACTTAAGCTGGTACCAGCTTAAGTTTTTTAGTATCACTCTCCCGCGAAGCAGATCTTACTAAAGAACCTTCTCTGCACTGACGTAAGGGGGAAAAAGACTTTTCTTAGAGACCAGCTTTACCATGTGTAGGGTTTAAGGTTTTTAAAACCCCAGAGTGTGCGACCTTTAGTGGTAAGGGGATTTGATGAGGAGTTTGAACGACTCATCAAATCCCTACTAGTTAATACTAGTTATTACTAGCTCCCCGCCGATATGGGGACACAACCCGCCGATATGGGGACACAACCCGCCGATATGGGGACACCCACTATTTCTGAGAGTTGTCAGGATTGTTGACGCTAACGCCCTGAGGCTGGCGGTAGCTGAGCATCGTCCCCCCGTTGTAAAAGCTGATGCCAAGTGCCCCTAACTCGGCTTCCCACTTCCGCACTTCCCGCCTCAGCCTGTGCTTTGAGGTCTCCCGCATCCCCGGCTGGAACGCCCCTATGGTCGTCAAAACGCCATCGAGAGATGTTGCTGTCCCATTTTTATGTGTAAGCATATGTAGCGCCAGCGCATGGGCCGCCCCGCTTTTGATGCTGTTCAGGACTGGTAGCATAGTTTTGTACCGCACCACCAGACTAGTGTCGTAAATTTGCATCCACGCAGTTGAAACAACCACTGCGAGCAGCGGACGAGTATCTAATTCTCCTGCCGGACCTTTCAGTCTGCCAGTTGGCATATCCACCCGACTCAACACTGCTGCAACTCGCGGAAAGTTTGCACCGATATACATTGTGCCCGTCGATGTCAATCTTTTGCCACCTCAAGTCGAAGATGCCGCTGTTGGGCAGCTCAAGCAAATCTTGTCAAGGGATGATGTTGCTAAGACCGCTCACGAGACAGTACAAGCACGGGCGCTGCAGAACTCTCAGAATTTGCAACAATCTTTGAGGAAACGACAATCACGTAAAGCAAAGGTAGTGCCTCAGCAACCATTGGCTCCGTCTTTAGACCCGTCGTTGATCCCCCCGATTGATGGCACGCAGCTACCGGGTCAGGGCGGGATTGGGGGGTTGGATGAAATTACTTAGCGGGCCCCATTACCGTAACAAGTAGCCGTTAACGCCGAGCCAAAAGCTGCTCCCTGTCCTCGTAGGTTACTGTTCCCCGCAGACCAGATAGTTGAACATCCCGATGGAGGCGGCGTATAACTCAAACCTCCGCGCTTAGTTGTTTGATTACTTTTAGGCAGTATTGAATTCTGATTCCCGGATTTCGATGAGCTATTGCCATTGAGCGTGATCGAACCTGATGCACTACAGCTGTTACTAGTGCAATAAAAAGAAGAGGTAGACGTCGGATT
>JAKBSX010000128.1 GCA_021844725.1 Actinomycetes bacterium
GCTATTTTCGGTCGATTCTGGGACGCCTTGTTTGGTTTGCCTGCAGTGTTATTGGCAATCGCACTTGCAGCTGTTCTTGGTCCGTCTGATCGGACAGTCGCCATTGCGGTGGGTATTGCGACAATGCCTACTTTCGCTCGCCTTGCTAGAGCTAGCGCTATTAGAGAGCGCGAACAGGAGTATGTTGTGGCGTGCGTGGCAATGGGTGCAAATGATAGAAGCATAGTGTTTCGGCATATCCTTCCGAATAGCGTAGGACCGCTATTGGTACAAGCGGCATACTCGATGTCACTTGCAGTTGTGATGCAGGCTGCTTTGAGCTACCTTGGACTCGGAAGCCGTCCTCCTGCCGCATCTTGGGGAAGCATGATGGCGAACAGCCAGCAGTACCTTAGTCAGGCACCTCTTTACGGGATAATGCCCGGCGTCATACTTACCGTGTTGGTGATTGGATTGAACTTACTGGCTGATGGCATACGCAATGCCTTTGATGCAAGGAGTGACTCCAGATGAGTCCTACAAATTACTCAGGAGGTGTCCGCATCTCTGCTGTCCGAGCTGTATCGGTCTCGTTCCCGGAGAGAAATGTGAAGGCGAAGATACGCCGAGCAAACTGGAACGACTATGCGCCACGAGGTCTACCCGTGAGTCGATACTTCCCGCCAACCGTTCCGAGTAAGACCCCTGGTATTGCCGGTACGCCGGTATGGGTGCAGGTGGTTGCAGAAAATGGCGTGTGGGGTCTTGGCAGATGCAGTTTCGGCGATCCAGTTGCCTCACTGATCAATACGCATTTTTCTGAGTTGCTAGTAGGTCGTGACTGCTTTGCTACCGAAATGTTGAACGATCTTATGTGGCGTTCGACAAAACGGCATGGTTCAGTGGGTATTTCCGCCATAGCACAGAGTGGGATTGACCTGGCCCTTTGGGACCTGAAAGGAAAGTTACTTGGTGAGCCGGTCTATCGACTTATTGGTGGTCCAGCACGCGAGATGGTGAAATGTTACTGTACCAGTGATGACCTGGACTGGTCAATTGAGCTTGGGTTTGATGCTTTCAAGCTAAGCAACCCAGCCTTTTATGAGCAAGGCAATCGCGGACTCGACTTGATCGAGGAGAAGATTAGCCAGGGGCGCGAAACCGTTGGGTCAAGTGCCGAACTGATGTTTAATCCAGTTATGGCATATGACGTTCGTTTCGCGATTCAGGTGGCTGAACGTCTCAGACCTTATAGACTCTCGTGGCTCGAAGAACCGCTAATACCTGAAGACATTGAAGCACATATTCAACTCCGGTCAGCTGTCCCTTGGATGTCTTTAGCAACAGGTGAGGATCATCACACTCGAATTCCATTTCGGCAGTTGATTGAGCACAGAGTGGTAGACATAGTCCAGCCAGATCTGCAATGGTGCGGAGGTTTATCAGAGGCACTCAAGGTATACGCGATGGCTGAGGCAGCGGGGATCAAAACGATTCCACATGCCACGTGCAATTCGCCCTATGGACAACACTTTGCCTTTGCTATGCCGGACTGTGACCTCGCCGAGTTCCATCTGTCAAGTCCTGTGGGTGTACCACTGGAGCAGTGGAATCAGATTCCTGGCATGGCCACGCCCAAGGAGGGAAAACTCGTACCTTCAGATGCACCCGGCTTTGGACTTGAGATACCGGCAGAGTGGATTGTGCCGTGGAGCGGATCTGCTGCGACACCCGGGGGAGTTTTGTGAGAAACTTGACTAGAACTTCGACCTTGTACCAGGAAACAGATCTTAAGGGGGAAGGTTTCTCATATCGGATTTTTGCAGTTTCTACTGGTGCACGAAATGCCAGGGAAGACGTTCTGTTTGCTGGTGGGGATCCTTCAAATACGCATCCAATTGCCGTGCTCTCCTGGTGCATGCAGGGTCCTTCCACTATCGTGGTCGATTCCGGACTTGACCCGGTTCCATTGCCAGGAAATGAGGATAAATTCTCTCAGGGAAAAGACGATAACACTGCATTTAGACTCGCTGAGATGGGTGTCAATCCTGATGAGGTCAGCGCATTACTTCTAACACACCTTCATCATGATCATGCCGAAAACGTAGCTGCGTTTCCGAATGCGATAAGCTACATTTCCGCTAGCGGCTGGGAATGGTTAAAAAGAGAAGACGGTTATGCCGAGAAAGTCTTTCCCCGGGAGCGCTTGATTTCATATTTTTCTGATCACCCAGAGCGGCTGTGTTTGGTTGAAGATGGCCAGGAGTTTATCCCTGGTATAACCGCGGTACACACGGGAGGACATACTCCTTGTTCACAGATGTTTCTTGTTTCCACTGATGAAGGGACTCTGGGTTTTACTGGAGATGAGGTGATGCTTTACCGTAGTCGAACCGAGAATCGCCCCGTCGGTCTAAGTATGAACCCCGAAGGGTCAAAACGAGCTTTGGAGATTGCTCGTGAAGTATGCGTAAGTATTTTCCCTAGTCATGACCCGTTGGCGCTTGGCAAGCAAAAGATTGTCCATGTGCCGACTTGATGGAGAAGCCAGACAGTTTCATAAGTTGTAATTTACCGACACAGTTGAAAGGATATCAAGCGGAAATGTACATCAAAGACCTTCGACTCATTTCAATTGGACCGCTCGGTCCACCAGGCAAACGAGGCGTAGGACGTACGCTTTCAAATCCTCTAGATGAATTTGGGCAGGGTTCAAAACTTACTATGCAAAGAGGTCCAGTAGCGGTACAACTTGTAGAGATAGAGCTGGAGGATGGTACTACTGGTTATGGTCAAGTTGGATTGTTCGACGGCGCTGCAAGTTATGTAATTAATCATCATCTCCGTCATTTCGTTGTTGGAGAGTCAGTATTTGATACAACTCGTTTGTGGGAATGCATGTATAGAGCTACACAGACTTACGGAAGGCGGGGCTTGGTTGTTGCTGCGATTAGCGCGATTGACATCGCGCTTTGGGATGCGAAGGGGAAGCTGTTAGGTCAGCCAATCTTTAATCTAATAGGAGGTCGGATGAACCAAAGCATCCCGGTGTATGCCAGCCGCTTATATGCGTCGGAAGACATTGACGCGGTTGTACGCGAGGCTGTGCGGTACAAATCAGAAGGTTTTAGGGCCATGAAACTGAGATTTGCATATGGCCCAGCCGATGGAAACTTTGGCATTGATCGAAATGTAGCTTTGGTTTCTGCCATTCATGATGCTGTTGGCCCCGAGGTTTCGCTAATGGCTGACGTTTATATGTCCTGGGATTTGGCGTACTGTTTGCGGATACTCCCCAGGTTGAGTCCCTACGGAATTGATTGGCTTGAAGAACCTGTTGGTCCTGACTCGCTAAAGGCCTACGCAGCTGTGAGAAGAATTGCACATGAAAACGGCATTCTGATTGCGGGCGGCGAGCATGAGTACACTCGGTGGGGAATTGCCGAAATGATCGATAAGGAAGCGATTGATATTCTTCAGGTTGACGTAAATCGCTGCGGAGGTATTTCCGAAGCTCTGAGGATCTGGTCACTTGCTGAAGTTGCTGGGATCAGAGTCATACCCCATGCCGGTCAGTCTCATAACTATCACCTTGTCACTTCGCATACAAACTCGTCAATGGCGGAGTATTTTCCGCCTCCAAAAGAGAATCCAGACCGCAACGAAATATTCTGGAGCGTTTGGGAAGGTGAACCAGTTGCAAAAGATGGATGCGTGACCTTATCCGATCGACCTGGACTTGGCATCACACCGAATTGGGGAATCATCAACTCCCATCGAGTGGAGGTGTAAATGTCACAGGATCTGATTACGACGCCGCTAGCTCCTGTTGGCCGAGAACGGCAGAGCGGAAACGTAAGTTCGGTTATACGTGTATTTGACATAACTGAGTTGCTGGCTAAGCACGAATCTGGGCTAACCTTTACTGAAATAAGAACCCATCTGAGGCTTCCGAAGAGTAGCACATCTGCGCTCCTCCATACCATGCTCACCCGCGGATACCTTTACCATGACGACACCGGTAAGTATCATCTAGGCATACGGTTTTGGGAAGCTGGTCAGGTTGTTTGGCGTACGCTAGGCATTGACTCTTTCGTACTAAATCACCTGCGGCACTGCGCTGATTCCCTTTTGGAGGCAGTGCAAATGGCGGTTCTAGACGGTTGGGAGAATATATACATAGCGAAAGTGGAGCCCGACCGTCATCTAAGGCTTGAGTCCAATATTGGCAGTCGGTTGCCGGCGCACGCTACTGCTTTAGGAAAGGTATTGCTTGCTGGTCTCGACCCTGATGAATGTGAGAGCAGATTAACAAGAGTGACGTTGGAACGCTTCACTGATCGCACCATTACTGACAAGGATATCCTACGGAGACATCTTCAAGTAATAAGACAAGAGGGCCTTGGTATCGATGACGGAGAGTATACGACTGGAGTATATTGTGTCGCCGTTCCTATTTTGGATTCAAAGGGGAAATGGATTGCTGCAATAAGCTTCTCAGTCCCAAAAGCTCGTTTAGAGGAAAACGAAGTGACGATAGACGACATGCAGGTTGAGCTGAACCGTTGCAGTAAAGAATTATCTAGAGACGTAGGAAATGTCTTGTCGGAATGGTGCGGCCAGATAATTCGTAAGGGATCGTTCCAGGGATATACGGAGGGAGATATTCAATGACACAGACACTCGCTGGAACGCTACCTGTACTGCTGACTCCATTTACCGACGAGGAGAAGATTGATTTTGACAGTCTTGAGAATCTAACTGCATGGACGCTGCAACGCCAAATTGGTGGTTTAGTTCTATTCGGCTTGGGAGGAGAGGGCTACAAGCTCACCGATGAGGAACGTATGTCAATACTAAAAGTTGTGTCCGCAGTCAACAATGGAGCTGTGCCGCTAATAGTTGCCATAGATCAACCCTCTACCGCAGCGGCAGTTTCACTTGCAGCACAGGTGGTTGACGCGGGAGCTAGCGCAGTGATGTGTAGGGGAGCTGCTGGAATTCGCCCTTCTGACTCAGGTGTGGTGAATTATTTTAGTGAGATAGCTGCCTCTATTCCAGTACCTGTCGTAATACAGGATTTACCCATGCCTAGTGGATGGGGTATGAGTGCAGAGTTCCTCAGTAATATTTGTAATTCTTCGGGTATTTCTCATGTTAAGGTTGAAAGTGCGCCTACGCCAGAGAAGATGTCAAGCATCCAGCGACTGAGCAATAGACCTCTTTCACTATTTGGTGGATTAGGTGGTCGCTATTATTTTGAAGAGCTCAATCGAGGTGCTGTTGGTGTAATGCCCGGATGCCTATTTACTAATATCTTTACCGAAATTCGTGATAAATATATTTCGAAAGATCTATCGTCAGCTTCGGAAATTTTCTATCACAACCTACCGTTGATGGTTTTCAGTGAAGGAGTGGACATGCTCGTCAGTCTCCATAAGAGGACCCTTCACAAGATTGGCGTTATCGCCTCCCCAGTCTCGCGCGGTCCCTGTGCTGGGGCTGACAATCAAACAGGTCAATCCTGGGATGCTTTAGTTGCCAAGATTCTTGGTTGGTGACTAAAGATGAGGTGTGTCAAGTCAATTAGGTGCCAAATAAGGCAGAAAGTGGAACAGCACATGGGCGGTATCTGAATGTATGTAAACAGCAAATAGGTACAGGATAATTTGGTAAGGAACCAGCTATCTGAATTTAGCTAAATCTTAGCTCATATTTATTGAGGAAGAAAAAGACCATGACCGAACGGCGAATCCCGCGAGCAAAAGACCTTTATCCACTTCTGAGGTTCAAGAAGCCAGAGCTCAATGCGAAGAAACGCAGACTTGAGTCGGCTCTGACCATTTACGACCTACGCGCAATAGCGAAACGTCGAACACCAAAGGCGGCGTTCGACTACACTGATGGCTCCGCTGAAGCTGAGATCTCTCTGTCCCGCGCACGTCAGGCATTCGAAGATATTCAGTTCAATCCGTCTATTTTGCGTGATGTGTCTAAAGTGGATACATCCACTGAAGTGCTTGGTGGGCCAGCCTCCTTACCATTTGGTATTGCCCCTACTGGCTTCACCCGAATGATGCACACGGAGGGAGAGATCGCTGGAGCTACGGCTGCAGCGAAAGCTGGAATTCCATTCTCCCTTTCTACACTTGGCACCTCTTCAATAGAGGACGTCAAGAAAGCTAATATAAATGGTCGAAACTGGTTCCAACTCTATATGTGGAAAGACCGAGACCGGTCTATGGCACTAGTTGATAGAGCTGCAGCAGCCGGTTTTGATGTATTGCTTGTTACTGTCGATGTCCCAGTTGCTGGAGCCAGGCTTCGCGATACTCGAAACGGAATGACCATCCCACCTAGTCTTGGGATTAAAACTGTTCTAAATGCAATCCCCCGACCAGCATGGTGGATTGATTTCCTGACCACCGAGCCGCTTTCCTTCGCTTCACTCGATCGATGGTCTGGTACAGTTGCTCAATATCTCGACAGCACTTTTGACCCAACCGTCACTTTTGAAGATCTTGCCTGGATCAAGGAACAATGGCCAGGTAAGCTGGTAGTCAAGGGAGTACAAAGCCTGGATGATGCTCGCAAGCTCACTTCACTGGGAGTTGACGGAATCGTTTTGTCAAACCATGGTGGTCGTCAGCTAGACCGAGCTCCTATCCCGTTCTATCTGCTCCCAGAAGTCGTGAGAGAAGTTGGTGGGGACACCGAAGTTCTCCTTGATACGGGCATCATGTCAGGTGCAGATATCGTAGCTTCGATCGCTCTTGGTGCCCGGTTTACTTTGATTGGTCGTGCCTACCTTTATGGTCTAATGGCGGGTGGATGTGAAGGAGTGGACCGCGCTATCGAAATCTTGTCCTCGCAGATTAAGCGTACAATGCGGCTGCTCGGAGTTGCATCGCTGGACGAACTTGAACCAGCACATGTGACTCAACTGGAACGGCTCACGCCCCGAAATCTTGCTCAAGATATATCTCTATCGAAAAATAGAAATGATCGGTAAATAACATCAGCAGTAAATATCACAAAGGAGTAGAACTCGACTATGAAACTTGCACGTCTCGGTACCCTTGGGAGGGAAATTCCAGTTGTCATTACTGACAGCACCACCTTTGACTTAAGTGCATTGACGAGCGACATTGATGGTAGATTTCTAGAAAGTAATGGGATCGAACGTGTGGTTTCAGCTCTGAAAGCCGACGAACTTCCCGAACTATCTGATGCCGATACTTTGCGCTTCGGTGCTCCAATAGCCAGGCCTAGTGCAGTTATATGCGTTGGTCAAAACTATGTAGCCCATGCAGCTGAATCAGGGTCCCCTCCTCCCGAAAGTCCCATCATATTCCTGAAGACACCTAATACGGTTGTAGGGCCAA
>JAKBSX010000129.1 GCA_021844725.1 Actinomycetes bacterium
CTCGGAAGAGTTCCGCAAGTATCAAGATAGACTGCGCGCCAGAATATCCAAAGAGGAGGTCGCTGTTCCAGTAGCTAAGACCTCGGGTCAGGGGCAGCCCGCCAATTTACTCGAAGAGATGATTGGACATCCATTCATCGATAACGTTTCCTTGCTCGGGAAGAGGACCGGGGAGTTTCATCTGGCCTTGATCAGCGAGAAGGACGACCCTGACTTCCGACCCGAACCTTTCGGATACTTGGAACAGGTGGCCATATCCCAGTCGATGATAAGCTACTCCAACCGCGTGTTCGAAAGATGCGCCCTAGCCAGCGGACTGTCTGAAGAAGTGAAAAAGGAATTGGATCAACTGATTCAGAGGAGGAACGAAATAACGAATCGTTTCCTATCTCTTAGAGTCACCAAGCTGGATTGCATGAGATCAAGAAATCACGGCGACTATCATCTGGGTCAGGTCTTGTTTACTGGAAAAGATTTCGTAATCATAGACTTTGAGGGCGAGCCCGCGCGATCACTGAGCGATCGAAGGTTGAAGAGGTCTCCAATCAAAGACGTTGCGGGAATGCTGAGGTCCTTCCATTATGTAGCATATTCTGCAATAATGTCAGACTCGACAGTAGGTCCGAAAGAGGATGCAAAAATCACGACAGAGTGGGCGAAGACTTGGATAAAAGAGATCTCTGATATTTTTCTAAGGTCTTACTTGGAGACAGTCCACGGAAGCAAGATAGTACCCGAGGAGAAGGGTGCGCTTTCTGTACTACTGGACTCTTATCTGTTAGAGAAATCAATTTACGAGCTTGGATACGAACTCGATAATAGACCAACCTGGTTGGTGATACCAATTAGGGGCATAGGAGACTTGATAGGTCTTCAGAGCCAAAATACGGAATCTCCAAAAACTGTTCAGTGAGCTATACTCTGCTCATTTGTCTTGATTGAATGATTGATAGTAATACGTAATCGAGTTGGGTTCATCCATAGAATTCAGATAATAGAAATTGGGTAATTCAAGAAATGCGTGTACTTCCGGGGTCTTTTTATCCGCTGGGGGCAAACTGGGACGGCAAGGGAGTAAACTTTGCACTATTCTCAGAAAATGCTAGTTCGGTTCACCTCCTTCTTTACGACAACGAGAAATCAATCGAACCCCGCAATCGAATACCCCTTTTCGAACACCATGAACATGTGTGGCATGCATATCTGACGGATGTTCGCCCTGGTCAACTATACGCTTATTCCGTCAGCGGACCGTATGATCCAGAGAAAGGACTCCGTTTTAATCCACACAAGGCATTGATTGACCCTTACGCGAAGGCAATCGGCGGCGAGGTAGTCTGTGACGACGCTGTGTTTGGATACAAAGTGGGAGACCCGACAGCAGACCTCTCTTTCAGTCAACTAGATTCAGATCCGTTCGTGCCTAAATCCGTGGTCGTCGATACCGCGTATGATTGGAAAGGAGACAGGTTACTCCACACGCCCTGGAACCAGACAGTCATCTATGAATTGCACGTAAAAGGTTTCACACAACTCTGTTCTGATATTCCTGAGGAAATCAGGGGAACATATTCTGGACTTGCTTCACCAAGGACGATTCGTTACCTTAAGGATCTAGGCGTCACTGCAGTTGAGCTGTTGCCGGTTCATCATCATGTTAACAATAAATTTCTCGTGGATCGCGGACTAAAGAATTACTGGGGGTACAACACCATCGGATTCTTTGCGCCAGACTGCAGATTCTCGAGTAGCGGGGTATTTGGAGGGCAGGTCACGGAATTCAAGCAGATGATCAGGACTTTCCATTCCGCGGGGATCGAGGTCATACTGGACGTTGTATTCAACCATGCTGCTGAGGGAAATGAATTGGGGCCGACGCTCTCCTTCCGCGGCATCGATAATCTGGCTTATTACAAACTCTCGCAGGAGGATTCAAGGCATTACGTCAACTTTGCGGGCACTGGAAACTGCCTGAACGTTAGGCATCCGAGAGTAATACAGATGATAATGGATAGCCTGCGATACTGGATACTAGAGATGCACGTTGACGGGTTCAGGTTTGATCTTGCCGCCATACTCGCTCGAGAGATATGGGATGTTGATAGGTTCTCGAGTTTCTTCAAAGTAATTCTGCAAGACCCTGTCATTTCACAAGTGAAATTGATTGCCGAGCCGTGGGATGTGGGTCCTGGCGGATATCAAGCTGGCAATTTTCCACCGCCTTGGGCGGAGTGGAACGGGCCATACAGGGATTCCATGAGGAAATTCTGGAAGGGTGATGAGGGTCTGGTGCCCGAGATTGCCTACAGATTGACTGGCTCAAGCGATCTCTATCAAGACGGTAGAGACACTTATGCTAGTATCAACTTCGTTACGTGTCATGACGGTTTTACTCTAGCAGATCTTGTGAGTTTCAATTCCAAGCATAACGAATCGAATTTGGAAGAAAACAAAGACGGCACGTACGACAATTTCAGCTGGAATTGCGGTTCAGAGGGGCCTACAGACGACCCTGATATCAATGAGTTGCGAGAGAGGCAGAAGAGAAACTTTCTTGCGACTCTGATGATCTCTCAGGGTGTGCCAATGATCCTGGCCGGAGATGAATTTTCAAGGACGCAGAGGGGAAACAACAACGCTTACTGTCAGGATAACGAGATCGGTTGGCTCGATTGGCAGCTTGACCCACAAAAGAAAGCACTGCTTACGTTCACGCGTAAGTTGATTAGCTTTCGCCAGAGCCACCCAGTCCTCAGAAGAAGGAAATTCTTTCAGGGAATGAGACTTTTCGGACCATCTAAGGACATCATGTGGTTGCAGCCAAGCGGCGATGAGATGACTGAAGAGTCTTGGCGCGATCCAAGCATTCACATGATAGGAATGATTCTTTCTGGTGACTCTATTGCCGAGTACAACCCTGATGGAACAAGGATTGCAGATGAGACCCTCTTGATTCTCCTAAACGCCTTTCCGCATTCGAAGGCTTTTCACATGCCCAGAGTTGGCGAAAAGTGGGAGGTGATACTCCACACTTATTCCAGGGATATAGATCATTCGGAAGCGAAGATCAGGAGCGGTGGTCTATTCAACATAGAGGGAAGATCCGTCGTAATTATGCGCCGAGTTTCATAGCATCGTGTCATCGCCTATGGGTTTCCAATCGTGAGGATTCAGTTTTGAGCAGACGAGTTTCGGAATTTGGCTTTCTGCCTGATTCCACGTATAGGCTGCAGTTCAATGCGGGGTTCAAAATCAGCGATGCAGAAAAACTGATTGATTATTTTCGTGTTCTGGGAATATCACACATCTACTCTTCGCCTCTGCTCAAGGCTCGTCGCAAAAGCATGCACGGTTATGATGTGGTCAGTCATACGGAGCTAAATCACGAAATATGCACCCGCAGCGAACTGGAAAGATTCTCTGAGAAGCTTCATGCTTCGAAGATGGGCATTATCCTGGACCTGGTTCCGAATCACATGGCGACCGACAACGAAAATCTCATTTGGCAGTGCGTGTTAATGGACGGGAGAGAATCTGCTTACCGGGAATTCTTTGATATCGATTGGGGGAAAAAAATTCGTGGGCAGAAAAACAAGATTGCACTGCCAATCCTGCCTGAAGCACTTTCACTAGTCATCGCTTCCAAAGAGTTGCAACTGAACTTCCGGCTGCGGGATTCATGTACTTTCTATCTTAAATTTGGACAGAGCAAGCTACCAATTTCGCGAGCTGGCTCATTATATTTGATGGATCTTGTCAAAGCTAAGCTTGGAAGGAAAGCCAACGCGTCCTTGGCTGGGAAGAAGGGTTCGGACGGTTCGTCGTCTCCATTGCTGAACATTCGAGAAAAACACGATTTGAGTAAGATTCGAAAGATAGTGAGCGAAATCAACCAAAACGAACCCAAGCTTCAGGAATTACTCGGCACGCAAAATTACCTGCTCATCCCTTGGAGAGACGAATCAAACGAACTGAACTACAGGAGGTTCTTCAACATCAACAGCCTGATCGCAATAAAGATGGAAGATGAGTCGGTGTTCTCTGAAGCTCATTCGTTGATTTTTGATTTGTTGAACATGGGTATTGTGCAGGGCTTGAGGATAGACCATCCTGATGGATTATGGAATCCAGCCGGATATTTTTCTCGCCTGCGAAAGTCGCAGACAAAATTGCCTCTTTATTCAAGTGAAAATGGGAGTCTTCTCGCGGAGCGTCAAATCTACGTCATTGCGGAGAAAATTCTGGACTCTGATGAAGAAATTCCAAGCGAGTGGGATATCGATGGAACTACCGGGTATGACTTTGCGAACGAGGTAAATGGAATTTTCGTAAAGACTGACAACGGCAAGAAATTTGATAGAATCTATGAAAATTTTACAGGAGAAACAAAGTCGTACAAAGACATCGCATTTGAGTCAAAAATGCTTTTTTTGGAGCAGTACATGCGACCTGACACGAATCGGCTGGTCAGACTCGCGCTTGAAAAATACAGTGATAGTAGCAATAGTGCAACAGTCGAATCACTTGATGATGCGATAAAGACATGCGTAGCTTGCTTTCCAGTCTACAGGAGCTATGTCAACGACGCGGACCCAATCTCAAAGCGTGACCGAGCTTACTTGAATCATTGCATAAACGAAGCTAAGAGGCGAAACAAGAAGTTGGATGTGGGGTGTCTCGATCTGATGAAAGAACTACTTCTTGGAGAAAAACCAGAGCCTGGGTCAAGATTTGACCCCACGTTTGTGATGAGGTTTCAACAACTCTGTTCTGCAGTACAAGCTAAGGGGATTGAAGATACAGCATTCTATCGATATGTAAGACTTGTTTCATTGAACGAGGTTGGTGGAGACCCAAGCAAGTTTGGTATCCGCCTGAACGAGTTTCACAGGAAGAACCGGCGCCGCGTGACAGACTTTCCCCACTCTATGTTAGGAACTTCCACCCACGATACTAAACGAAGCGAGGATGTTCGGGCGCGGATCAATGTCATATCTGAATTCCCCTCTGAGTGGAGCAAGCACATCGCAAAATGGCATGATATCAATGCAAACCTAAGGCAAAGTAATTATCCCAGCGCAAACGATGAATACGTGCTCTACCAGACAATTCTCGGAGCATGGCCGATCAACGAGTCAAAATTTCCTAGCAAGGAGTTTGTGGAACGGATTGTCGGATACATGCTGAAAGCTTCGAGAGAGGCAAAACTAGACACGAACTGGTCTTATCCAAACACGGAATACGAGGAAGCATTGGAGAGATTCGCAAGAAAAGTGCTCAACAGGGAAAACTCTCAGTTCCTGAGTGATTTCGCGAGTTTTAGAAATAAAATAGATCTGCTGGGACGGTACAATTCTATTTCGCAGCTCGTGCTCAAACTCACATGCCCGGGCGTTCCAGATATCTACCAGGGAAACGAGATCTGGGATTACAGCGTGGTTGACCCGGATAACCGTCGTCAGGTTGATTATGACAAGAGAAAAAAGACAATGCAGAGGATGCATGACAGAATGAACGAGCAGCAGTCTTTGGTTAGAACGGCCAAAGAAATTCTGAAACATTCGGATGATGGAATGATCAAAATGTTCATAATTTACCGCATCCTGAATTTCAGGTTAAAGAATAGAGATTTATTCAATATTGGTTGGTATATCCCTCTGTACGCAGTCGGACAAAGAATGGACAACATCTGTTCGTTTATGCGCGCACTCAACGATCAGAAAATTATAGTCGCTGTTTCGAGATTCTTTTCCGAGCTCACTGAAATTGATTCAGGTCGACGGTTTACCTTCAGCGCCAGAAAATTTGCCGGGACGAGCCTGTCAGTTCCTGAGCGCTTTGCAAGTAAGAAGTACCTAAACCTGCTCACGAATGAAACGGTGACATCTGAAAGAGCCGGGCGAGTCTCGCGCCTGTTGCTAAAAAAAGTCTTTCAAACACTTCCTGTCGCAGTGTTGCTCCCCGGGAGTTGAAGGCCTATTTATCCTTCATTAAAAGCAGCACGTGCGCGGGCTCGATGAAAGGATCGAGTCTGACATAGTTTGACTCACCGTGCCATTCATACTCATTTCCTGTGATGAGATCCTTAACTCTGTATGGTTTTGACGCGTCAATTCCGATTTCTCCTATGGGAACCTTCACAGTTCCATCATGCGTCATAAAAGGATCAAGGTTCGCGGCGATGAGTATGACATTGGATCTGTCTTGCGTCCACTTGCCGAAGAAAAGGATGTGCTCGTTGTCGCACTCGAGGAGCCTCAGATTGCTAGTGCTATGAAGAGCCTGATTTTGCCTTCTGATTTCGTTAATCTTGGTGATGTACGCCTTGATGTTGCCAGGCGCGTTCCAGTCACGCACTTTGAACTCGTACTTTTCAGAGTTCAAGTACTCTTCGGACCCTGGGGCGACCGCCTTGTTTTCGCAAAGCTCAAACCCGTTGTAGATGCCATAGACCGAGGAAAGTCCTGCTGCAAGAACCAGCCTTATTTTGAAAGCGGGTCTGCCACCTTTTTGCAGGTACTCGTGCAAAATGTCTGGTGTATTGGCAAAAAAGTTCCCCCTGTAATATTCGGCTGCGTCTGATAGCACGAATTCCTTCAAGAATTCTGTCAGCTCGTATTTTGTGTTCTTCCACGTAAAGTAGGTATATGATTGCGTGAACCCGATCTTTGCGAGTATCTTCATACTCTTTGGGCTAGTAAAAGCTTCAGCGAGAAAGATTACGTCCGGATACTTTCTCTTCACCGCGAGTATCAACCACTCCCAGAATCCGGTTGGCTTTGTGTGCGGGTTGTCGACTCGAAATATTCGAACGCCCATTTGCGCCCAGTATAACACAACGTTATGTAGTTCGTCCCAGAGATGTTTCGAGCTCGAAGATTCCTGAAAATGAAATGGAATTATGTCGTAGTATTTCTTCGGTGGATTCTCCGCATACCTGATGGTTCCGTCCTTCCTATGATAAAACCACACTGGGTGTTCTTTTACGTAAGGATGATCGGGCGAGCATTGGTAGGCAAGATCCAGAGCTACCTCTATCCCTCTTACTCCCGCGGCTCTGAGGAAATGAAGAAAATCTTGGGTTGTGCCTAGATCTGGGTGCACTGAATAGTGGCCCCCGCTCTCGTCACCTATCGCCCAGGGGCTTCCCGGGTCTGACGAGCTCTTGCTGGGCGTGTTGTTTGGCCCTCTTCGATTTGTGTGGCCTATCGGATGGATTGGTGGCAAATATATAACGTCAAACCCCATTGCCTGAATATCCTCCAGTCTGTTCTCGCAATCCTTGAACGTGGCACTTTCGCTCTGCCTAGTTCCTTGGGAACGAGGAAACATTTCATACCAAGTGGAGTATCTCGCTTTC
>JAKBSX010000130.1 GCA_021844725.1 Actinomycetes bacterium
TCAGACATGAGCACATCCTCCGGGGCAACCCCATGGCCTTGTTCGACAAGGAGCGCATAGCGCAGAATGGCTGCGACAAAAAATAGAATTGAGCTCTCTATCCATAGCGCGCCCTTCGGCGCCGAGGCACCTTTCTCGAACGCCCAAAGGCAATATGCAGTTATCGCAACCCCTGAGGACAGGGTGCGGGCGTAATTGAGAAAATCAATCGGATACTTGCCAAGGGATGCCCTATGGTTTGAAGCCTCTTCGCCAAGCAGCTCCGCCTCCGCGTATCGCTTTCCTACCACAATGAATAGCGAGCTGAATGCAGCTACAATCACGAACCAGTTTGAGAGGGGAACATGATCAGCGACTCCTCCGGCTATCGCTCTGAGCAGGAAGCCAAGCGCAACTACCAGTATGTCAACTATAGGTTCGTGCTTAAGAAAGGTCGAGTAGGCAACGTTCATCACCAGATAGATGCAGATGACAAGGCCTAACCCATTGGTGTCCAGCAGAAACGACATGACTATTCCGCCGACCGCCGCAATGAACGCCAGGACGAGAGCCACGGGCACGGCTACTTGCCCAGCAGCTATCGGCCGCGTGGACTTCTTTGGGTGCGATCTGTCCCTCTCCGCGTCGACTACATCGTTTATCAAATAGACGCTGGCGGCGACAAGGGTAAATGCGACAAACGCAATTATGGATGGTTCTAGGATCTTCCGGTCGGAGATCGAACCGGCTGCCAAAGGCGCAGCGAAAACAAGCAGGTTTTTTACCCACTGCTTAGGCCGGACCGAAACGATCAATGCGCGAGCAAGATTGCGTCGGTGCTGGGGCGAGGCAATAGCGCGTTCCATTTTGACCATGTAAACTCAATTTTCCTGGTTCTGGGCTTTCGCCCTTGCTAATTATTCTTGGCACCAATTTCAGGCCTGGATCCACCTTAGTGAATTATTCTCCAATCACACGGACGAATGATGGTTGCCTGGGGAACAGTCTGTTGTCTCGCAGAAGTGATAGTGCCCGATACCTTCGAGAATGCCGAAGGCATGTGAGGATTTGGCGAAATAGATCTGATGGTGTCCGCGAAGGTGCTCGATTTCAGGACTGTAGTTTCCGACCACCACTCCGAGGGTACGCCCCTCCAGCATTTCTTCGTCATTTCCCGAGTCGCCAGCGACAAGTATCTTTTCGAGCGGTACGCTCCATTTGTATGAGAGGTAGCGAATGGCCCGCCCTTTCGATGCCCTGAGAGGGAGCACGTCGAGGAATGCGCCATGGGAATAGATTAAATTCGCTCTGAGGCCCTGCGCAGAGAGAACGCCGGCTATCTCTTCGATCGAGGGCATCTTAGAGTTCGTGTCATACGAGATCTTGAACTCCCTTTGATTTTGCTTTGCCTGGAGAGCTAGGCCCGGGACATCCCGCAGCGCAAGTGCCACGTCGAGCCTGCGCCAGGAATAATGGATGTGGGTTGCCCATCCGGAGTCAGCAAGCATCCGCGGGCCGTAATGTATCTCGCTGCCTACTGAGCTAATTATCACCTCTGGAGTGGGCACGCCATTTTCGTGGAGAACGCTAAGCGCATCTTCCAAGGATCTTCCAGTTGCGACGGCGAAAATCGTGCCATCTCGATGAACGTCGATCCATTCGAGAAGCTTTTGCAGTCCTTGCTTGTCGCCTATCAGCACATTGTCGATATCAAGTGCGAGCATGCGATTCGCACTGAGCATCGGCGGTTTATGGAGCAGCTCGATACGGTGGCGGGCCGATTTTCTATTGCCCCGGATTATCTGGCGGATCTCCTTGAGATATTTTCTGACGTGAGCGTCCCAGGCATAGTGGTTCTTCACTCCAGCAAGACCGTTTCTCGCCCACTGGCGCCATTTCGGACCGGCCGTGACAACGGCGAGTAGTGCCTCTGAAAGCGCGTCGAAGTTCAGCGTTTCTACGAGAAGCCCGTTGCGGCAATGGCGAATGATATCTACTGGCCCCCCATCGTCAGGGGCGACGATGGGAACTCCGCTGGCGGCAGCCTCCAGCAGCGTGAGCCCGAAAGCTTCCGTAATTGCCGAGTTGACGAAAACGCCTCTTCGCCTAGCGGCGAACCGGAACAAATCCGGTACCTCGTCGGGCAGATGATGCTTCGGCAAGGACACCTTTCCATTCAACGAATAGTCGTCCATCAAAATGAGAATATTTTTCAGAATCTCTGCCACGCTCTCCTCGAGATCGGAGATGCGATCTCTGTTGCCTGCCACAATCACCAGGTTGGCGCGATGCTTAAGTTCTGGATTTTTGCCGTAGGCTTCGACCAGACCCTCCAGATTTTTGCGGCGGTCGGCTCTAGCTACTGTAAGGATCATCGGTTTGTTTGGCTTTGTCAAAAAGCGATCTACTTCTATCTGAATTGCTTCTGCAGGTTGCCAGTCCTTATCGGGGGGATGGAATCTTGACAGGTCGAGCCCGGGCGGAATGACTTTGATCCTGTTGGGGCGAGCGCGTTCGTAGAGGCCGTATTGCTGGTCTGCCTCTTGGCGAGTGCTGGCAATGATCATTGCTGCCTGGTCGAGTACCTGCTCTTCTATTTCGATACGGCGGCTGATTTTGAACCGCCGCTCTATCTGCGTCTGGCTCATTCCACCTTCCCGCAAGTATTGCTGTTTTACGCGGCCTAGCGAATGGCCAGTGTGAACTTGGGGAATGTTCAGCATGCCTGACAGCTGGAGGCCAACGTATCCCGCATCGGCATAGTGCGTGTGAATTACATCGGGTAACCTATCTTGTGCCTTGAAGTGCTGCAGGGCCCTGTCGACGAATTCGTCGAGGTAAGGCCATAGGGCCTCCTTTCTGATATAGCGTTTGGGACCACAGCGAAGTCTGACTATGCGTGAGTTCGGAGATAGTTGCTCCATGTCGATCGCATATTCGTTAGAGATCGCCGGACCTTCAACCTTTCTAGTGAGCAGGTCGACTTTTTCAATTCCCGAATTCTCAGCGAGGGCTCGCACCAGATCCAACACATAGCCCACTTGCCCACCCGTGTCAGGATCGCGACCGAGTTCTGGCTCTTTGGCTCGAATCAGTCCGTGGACACTAATCATGCAAAGGTAAAGACCTTTTTCTTCGATGAGAGTCTCTCCTGGTCGGTCGGATAATTTCTTGGCGGTCGTCAGACCTAATTGAACTGAGCTCGCGGCCCAGTAAGCGTCGCTAGTCACTGTAGCAACGAGCCAGCGGGCTGCGCAAGGTATCCCAAGCTCGCGTTATTGGATTATTTCGAAATATGCCACCGTGAACTGGGGAGATGCAATTTCGGGTGAATCATTGGATTGCTTGGAAGGTTGCGCGTATTACGCATTGGTATGCCATCGAGGCCAGGATTAGAGGTTGCGAAGGTACTGTCATGGAAGTCTGGGTGCGCGGATGCAATTGTCCTCCACCTAATAATTACGAGTAACCCCACGGCACGTACTTCCCCCCGCTTTCAGGGCTAACGCCCGATCCAAAGTCAAGGGGGAGAACTCCGGGGAACTTTTCGGGTTTCCTTTCCTGTGTCAGCAGAGCCTCCGCGGTTGATATCGCATTTACCGAGATCGTGATGGTGAAAGCGAGCGCGCATCGGAGAAATTTGCTGGCATACGCTTGTCTCCTGGGTTGGAAAGATAATCGGAGACTGATTGGGTTTGTCGGATTTTCGACTGCTCATGGTAGGCTGAATTTAGTTGTATTTCTCAACAAAGTGCAGCGGGGAATGGCTATCTTGCGATTGCGGGTTGCACGGGTCAAGTGCGTGTCCGTGCCAGCTGTTCTTACTGTAGAGCTTGTTAGAGGCGCTCTGGTGGCCGCGAGATGTTTGGATTTTGCAGTCCTCAAGGGGCAAGCTTTCTAGTCGAAGGTGAGGTCTCCGTTTTGTGCGGCCATCGCTGAACGGTGATAGAGGTATTCATCGGAGGATGGCGGAATCTCGCTAGAAGCCATTTGCCGGATGGAATCCGTAAATCACGGCCGCATTTTGTTTCGAGATACCAAAGTTTTTGGAGTGTTTAATTTACGGGTGGTCACGTTTTGGTGCGGGTTGCTGATGTAGTTGGGAGACCGAGTTGACTACTGCTCGCAATTTGTTGCCGTTTTTACGGCTTCGTATCTGCCAATTTTGTTCTTTGAATAGACATTGTGAACATGGGACAAGAAGAACCTGGAAGGTGTCTAGAGGGTGGAGGGGTTCTTTGACCATTTATCGGGTTTGTGATGGTGGAGTTTAAGTTGGGTCCAGACTTCCTGTCATTGCGGCCGGACCGTCGTCCTGTGAGGCGTTGAAATGAAGTGATTACGTGCGAAGATTATTTAGTTCAGGGGTTTTTTAGATGAAGATTTGGTTTGTTTCGAATCGCCTTGCCAGATGAGCGACGAGTTTGTCAGTGATCACTTTGACGTGAATGATTCCTCTCCGGAGATGAATTCCCCTCTACAAGTAGCTTCGGATCGCCGTCCTTTCCTGGCGAACGTGCGGGCGAAGGCGATGTCCAACACTTTTGAGTCACTGAAAATCCGGGATTTCAGGGTGCTCTGGTTTGGCTTCATGGGTTCATGGACCGGGATGCAGTTTCAGCAGGTTGCAAGAGGCTATCTTGCCTACAGAATGACTGGAAGCGCATTTGCAATCGGTATCGTCACCCTCGCGACCGGTCTGCCGAGGATCGTTTTATCTCCGATTGGAGGTTACCTGGCGGACCGATTCAAAAAGCGAGACGTGATCATATGGACGAGCTTGCCGATGACGTTGCTCAGCTTGTTGACCGGCTTTTTGTACGTTGAACATCAGCTCACGATCGCATGGCTCGTCATTTTAGGATTTTTGCAGGGTATTTGTTTTGGTTTTCTTATGCCTGCGAGACAATCGTATGCTCCGCAGGTTGTCGGAACGGGGCATCTTCTGCCCAACGCAGTGGCACTCAACAATGCTGGCATGAACATGACTCGTGTGGCGGGGCCTGCAGTAGCGGGGTTGTTAATAGCTACACCGCATTTTGGCTTGACGGGTACATTTTTTGCAATTGCAGGGTTTTGGCTGTGGGTCACATGGTCAGCGCTGAAGGTCCATAACCACGGAGCTCCTTCCGGTCCCCCTAAAAAGATGGGAGAGAGTGTCAGAGATGGGTTCAGCTATGTTCGCAGAAAGCCGGGACTCCTAATCCTGATGAGCCTTGGATTTATTCCGCTTGCTGTGGGCATGCCGTATCTAAATCTAATGCCGGCCGTTGCGGACGGTCCGCTCCACGGCGGTTCTACTCTTCTCGGTGTATTGCTGAGCATCGGAGGCATTGGATCCCTTGTGGGAACTCTGGTTGTGGCATCTTTTGCTAGATATCCCAGGAAGGCGGCATTACAGCTGGTCCTGGGCGTGACGTTCGGCATCTCGTTAGTCGGCTTTTCCCTGTTCGTGCATCTCAATGAGCTGGCCTTGGCTGTTCCTTTCCTGTTTCTTACTGGAATGACTGGTGACGCATACCAGGCTCTTAACTCGAGCCTTATCATGATGAGCACGGACCCGGGGCAGTATGGTCGCGTTATGGGTGTTTACATGGTCGCTCAGTCCATCAGGCCTATATCTGTAATGCCGGTAAGCGCCGTGGCAGACCAGATAGGAACGCCTGTGACACTGCTTGCTTCTGGTATTGTCGTTGCCGTGTTTGTCGCGGGAGTGGCTGCTCTTTATCCAGCGTACAGGCAGATTGGCCGGCCGAATCAAGTTCGCCCAACGTGAACTTTCAGGCACTAGGGTATTCCGCGCGTTGTAGCATTTCCACTTCCCGGCTCATGCAATTGCTCTAAATTAGTTTGTTCGATGATTCAGATGAGCCTGACGCCGGTGCTGGTATCCGGCGAGGAGGACTGTCAACGGTTGGCGCATTGGCATTGGAGACCAAAAAGGTCTTATAGTTGCTTTAGTTTTACCTGTTGCCTAATTTAAGTGCGTCCAAGTCCCGGAACCATCCTTGCAGCCAGGACAGACGTGGAGAGGGGAGTTGTCGTGGTCAAGGATTTCCGAAGCTGGTTGGACACGCTCGAGAGCCATGGCGAATTGCTGCATATCAAGAAGCCGGTGGATCCCAAGACGCAGATGGGAGCCTTGCTCTATCAGTCCCGTTCTAAGGCTCTTATGTTCCATTCTCTTACTGGTGCGCCGGGTTGGCGTTCGGTTGGGAACGCTCCCGCAAACATGGATCATGTTGCTTTGGCATTCGGCATGAAAAAGGAAGAGGTTGTCCGCTTTCTGGCTAGCAAGATGTCTCAGACTATCCCTTGGGAAAAGGTTTCGACAGGTCCCGTAAAAGACGTGCATTTGGAAGGAGACCAGATCGATCTGACGAAATGGCCCGTCCACCGTGCAGGGACTAAGGATGGGGGCGAGGTGATCGGATCGGGAATGGTTTTCACCAAAGATCCGGAGACCGGTCTCCAGAACGTCAGCATCCACAGGTTGCAGGTGAAAGGCCCGCGGCAGACTGGAATATTGATGGTACCGCGTCATACGAGAGCTATCTATTCCAAATACGAGAACATGGGAAAACCAATGCCGGTTTCCGTCGTGATCGGTCACCATCCTCTCTATTACATGGCAGCCGCTGTGAGCGGTTCGTTCGGGATGGACGAAATGGAAATAGCTGGCGCTCTGCTGGGCGAGCCGGTGCAGATGGTCAAGTCGGATAATAGCGACATCTATGTCCCTGCCCATGCCGAGATTGTCGTCGAGGGCCATATCCCCCCGTTTGAGCGTGAAGAGGAGGGGCCTTTCAGCGAGTTTCAAGACTATTACATCGCTGGAACCGGGAAGAATCCTGTAATTGTCGTAGACAAGGTCACGACGCGCCAAGATGCAATCTTCAAGAACTTGCAAAATGGCAGCGAGATGGAAGGTTGCCTGTTCCACAAGTTTCCATTCGGAGCAGCGATATACAACCATATCCAGAACGTCGGCGGTTATGTCGACATTGCAAATCTCCTTGTGTTGCCTGGTATTTTTGGTGTCGTTATCCAGATGACGCCACGTTTTGCGGGCGAAGCTAAAAGTGTCGGCCTCGCAGCGCTCGGAAGCCCGGTACTTCACCCGAAGGTTGTGATCGTAGTGGATACCGACGTGAACATCTATGACTATTGGGAGGTTCTATGGGCTATCAACACGAGGGTCGATCCGGCTCGTGACGTCTCGATAGTCGATGGAGTACGCATCCACCCCATGGATCCCACCGGAGTCGAGCTCAAGGGGCCGGGCGGTCCTGACTGGCAGCGAATCGGAAGCAAGATGGTAATTGATGCTACCAAGCCGGCAACGTCCTTCCCTGAGGA
>JAKBSX010000131.1 GCA_021844725.1 Actinomycetes bacterium
GGGGACTTTTGTCTATCGATTTCACCACTTGCAGATTGGCCACCTGATACATTGAAAGGCGATTGCAGAGGTCGTGAAGTAATCGCCGCATCCAATGGTCCAGGTCTGGAATGGTTTTGCAAAGGATCCCTGATAGCTTGTTGCAACGTAAATCCAGCGGGTTGAGAATTTCCAGTAGGGTTTAAGACACGCATGATGATTACTCCCATGCTAAGCGTTATAGTGCAACGCTGTCCACCCTTCCGGATCGTCTCAATGTCTGTATCTATGTAGACAAAACTCCATCTGGACCCAGGGTCCCGCAACTGGTGATCAGTGACAAGACAGTCGATCAAATCCTGCTTGTTCCGCGTCAAGCCTTTATATATAAGATTAGCTGGTTGATCAGCTCCTTCCACGAGGCATTTCAATGTGCTCTGGTCACTCGCTACAAGACTTCTAGGAGCATTCTTCCACGATTTGCCCCCATCTCTGTTGTCTTTCGGCGTGAAATTCCATAGTTCGAAAAAGGGGGGTTTCGATCCGTTGGCAGTCTCAACGGGTCTTGGGTTGATCTCGTTTTCTAGTTGATGGAATATTGAGTCAACATCTTCTTGCAAAAAGAAAGAAAGAAACAAGGGGAAAAATATTCGGGGGTATCTCACTTCTAGGACCCTGTTGATTGCCAGGAAAGGGTAACGCGGAGACATCATTGAAATAAACCATGACTTCCAAGGGGATACCTGTAGGTGGGTACCAGGGCTGCTAGTACACACAGGACAAAGGTTCCAAGGTTTTATAAATATATATCGAAGTTGCAGACAAATCCTTGGATGATTTGGCCTGTGAGGAATATTCTCAAGTCGCTTGACCAGGGCCAGTAAGCCTAATTTATATCTCACAATAAAGACTTCGATCATGACTCAGCCCTTGGGGCTAAATGATAGATACATACCCATGTTAGAAAACATCCATGGATGTCTTTTGACGGTCCCAAAAACTAGCGAGACTGGTCTCGTGTTGGCCGAGATGGGTATATTTTTTGCCCCGGCAAACTTAGGGTTTGCATGAGCCAGTCTGTGAAACTCGATTCTTATCCTGTTTTGGGCCGCGGTGAATATCTTGGAGCCTCAAGTAGTAGAGGCGGTGCATGTCGCGCATTTGTCGGTTGTCTCGAAGCAAGGCTGAGATTACTGTTATCACGCATTCTAGGACATTTCGTCAGCAAAGTCAGCTTACAACCGGTCGATTTTTCTTGGAAAAAGCAATCAACAATAAAATCAGTGACACAAATCGAGGATTTCACTGATTCTGAAGACATTATCAAGTAATCCTTCATGCCAGGTTTGTTATGATATAGCCGTCCAACGTTGAAACTTTTCGGAGAAGACGTCAGCATACCTTAGTGCGAATGATAATGCGTAGCCTTGAGAACCGACAGCCTGCTGCATGGACCGGTATCTTGGTAGTCAAAAGGAACATGAAAGCATCAAACAGGTTGATTCCGGCGCCGTTGATGCTACTTTGACTCGGTTGATTCGCGAAGACATGCACGGCGGGAAAAAAGAACTTCAAGGTTGTGAGGGGTGTACGGACCGGTTTTTAACTTGCATGCACCGCTAGTAAGTAATTCCAGCCAGTTGAGTCATTATCATCCTAGTATCCGGACATCTGGCGACCAATCCCATGAACGCCGAGACGTCGCCACTACAGTAGTCATAAAAAACCCGGGGAATCCTGCAAGAAATGGATGGTGTGTATGACAGACACCGCCGGGGCATGAGGCTCTTTTTCCCTCGAAAATTGGCAAATCACGAACCGCAACGCAGACCGGTCTTCCGGAAAATACTGAGTCATTACAATGATAACGTCGTTGAGACCAGGTAGGGCATCACCACCTTGGTATGAGTTACACCAATAGACGTGAATAGCATTATCGAGGTGAATCATTTCATCTTGACTCTTAGCCTGGAAGGCCCCGGTTTCCACCTCGCCGTACTCACACTTGGTCGCCGACTTGATGAACGCTCATATGAGTGTGACGACCTGACAGATTCGCATCTGCCATCTATCTGTCATCTTGAACCACATTCTCACCGCTCTGCTCGACTTTGGGGAAAATCCTACCCCAGATTGAGGCTGCTTGACTCATTCAATACCGGTGTAGAATATGACTCCGATCCGGTTGACTTCATTCGCGTTACGCGGCTCATATACCCCTATGCCATTCCAAGGTTGTATGATGCACTTATCTTTTTGCTACATACATCGATATTTGCTTCATGCCTCGAGCTCTCACACAGAGAGTATTTAGGTACTTGACAACATGGTGTGTCGTGCGATTGAGTCACGCAGCATATACACCAAAGCCCCTAAATGCGACTAGGGCAAATTGAGGAGTCCACTGTCGAGTCTCAAATGTTCTGAGTTTAGTTGTGATTTGAATCTCAAGTCATATCGGTCGTGGACTTTATGGTATGATTCAAAATTTTTTGAATTTTAGGAAAAGTCGGGATTGACGGGTTCTACAAACAGGTATCGAATCTTTGTTATCATATACGACATCCAGCAACTACCAATTAAAGCCGCAAGGTTGCACAGACATGGAAAACAATTGCGTCAATGTTGCTCACCGTTCTCAGCGAGATTCTAAGTTGTTAGCTGGCTGAAAAGATGCATCATGGACGACATCTGTTTCTGGTGACACGCAGATCAACCTTGGAACCCTCAGTACATTGACTCTTATAAATTTATTACGTCTCGGTTCTTACGCACGTAACAATGTATAGAGTGAATACAATAATGCATACAGTGGATATCCTTGGCATTTCAGAGTGACATCTTTTCCTAAACTGGAAATTTATCTCGGCTATCCTCATATTTACCCTGCGTAGGAAACAAGGTGCAATATGTGTTAATCAATCGGTGATCAGAAACCCTAATAGTAATTAACTACTTTGAGAATAGATACTCTTTTTCCGTGTAGGATTGACACTTCAAAGTTACTGAACGTGTTCAAGCATGTGAAATGGAGCTTCATTAGCTGAAAAGATGTAAATGTCCAATTCATCATGACGACTGCCCAGGCAAACCTATCACACTATAAACTGCTTGACTCGCTTGGAAGCAACGATTCGGAAAAAAGAGCCAGAACTAGCTAAAAGTAGTAAAATGGGGAAACTCTTCATGACTAAGCATCCTCGACGTGAGTGGCAGCCATTTTCTCACGATATTCAGCCTCATGGCGGCGTTCAAGGCCAGCAAGACCACCCTTTGGCAAAGACTTTGCAACCTTGACGGGATCGAATATCGACTTTGAGCGAATGAAGAACTCATCAATCTCTTCCAGTGTGCGACCTTTGGTCTCTGGATAGAAGAAGAAGAAGCAGGTGAAGGCAAAGGCACTGATGCAAGCAAAGACAAGGTAATACCAGAAACCAATATTCTTCATAGCATGCGGGGTGACTTCGGCAATGAGGAAGTTGAATAGCCAATTCGTGCAAGCGCCCATTGCAGTAACCTTGTGTCGGATGGAGAGGGGCGATATTTCACCGGCGTACATGAATGGAATGAGGAACAGACCGGTAGGGAAAAAGAACATAGCCACGAAGTAGAAGAAGATGGCTGCTTTACCGGCCGCAGGGTTAGCGAGGTCTGACATGAGACCGCAAAGACAGGCTTGCGCGAGAGTCATGCCGGCGGCACCGGCCATCAAGAGTTTCCTACGGCCAAATCTGTCAATGAGAAGAACTGCAATACCGGCACTGATGAACTGCCAGATTTGAATGCAACCCGAGAAGATACGGGCCTCAGTTGGAGTGTAGTGAAGTTGTTCCTGGAAGATCTGGGTGGAGTAAAAAGTTACAATATTGATACCGGTCATTTGAGCGAGCAATGCTGCACCGACAGCAAGACAGGCTCTGTGGAATTGACGTTCAGGTCCCATGGTAAAGACAGAGGTGGAATTCTGTCTTTCTTCGACCAATGTTTCACGGATAACGTCTAGCTCCTGAGAGATGACTTCGGAATCTTCGGGCTCGCCTTCCAAAGCACTCATGACGAAACGGGCCTTCTCAATCTCATCTCGTTTGATGAGCCAACGAGGTGACTCGGGCAGGAAAAATACCATAGAAGTGACGACGAGAGCGAAGACGGCTTGGAAGGCGATGGGGAATCGAAAATTGACGGCGCTGTCCTTGACGAAAAACAGACCGAATTCGATCCACACAGCGGTGGTGAGACCTCCAATGGCAAAGAAGCCCTGCATCAAGACTCGTCGACCACGCTCTTCTGCTTTGGAACATTCAGACACCCACATTGGAATAGTAGCCGTCAATGCGCCGACGCCGAGACCTGTTATTGTCAGTCCTCATCGCTCTTGCCGTCATTGGAGATGGTGATGTGCAAGGCGGGATGGGAAACGTACCGGTAAGAATCCTGGCTACGATCAATTGAGCGATACTAAAAGGAGTTGATTGTAGGACGACACCAACGAGAACTACACATCCTGCAATGAAGATGGTACGGCGGCGACCCAAAATATCACCGATAAAGGCACATGAGAGCGCGCCGATAGCGCAACCGACTTCATAAATAGCGACGACCGTCCCTAAGAACAAATCGATTAGCAAATTTTCACTTCAAAAGGCGCGATATTTCCTTCAATTGTGGTGGAAGCGAGAAGGAGTAGTACAAACCTTCAATATTGGCGTCTTTCATTTTAGAAAAGACCTTGAGAAACGTCGGTAGCGTCACGAGACCATTCATGACTGCCTGGTCATAGCCTTGCAAGGAGAAAGCAGTTGCAGCAACCAAGCTCAGCACAATGCTGAGCGTGTTGCCACGCAGGCCAAGATAAGTCATTTTGGAACACTTTTTTTAATAGCTTAAGAGATGGGAATAAAAAAAAGACCTTGGAAGTCGATATTGAGGAGGAATGGTGAAGAAAGACGTGAAGCAGAGCGGAAGATGAGGGGGTGAGGGGATATAAGTACGGCTCTCCTTCGAGGGAATTCCTTTTCTCAAAATACGAGCCATGAAGGTTCTCCAGAGCCTAAACAGGACAGCAGAAAGGTGCTAATGATCGTCCCCGCATCTACGCAGTCAGGCTAATTTAGCAATGCCAACTATCTCTGAACTTTAAAGTCAGCAGACGAATGGGAGCACATCGGAACGGGATGTCGAATTTCGACGCATTCGGAGCACGAGAGATTCTCAAGTTCTCGGAACCAAAAGAACAAGCGCATGCCGCACGGTCCAATGAATAGCGCGGAGAACGCCTTGCAATAGAAATGAGTCGGGCAACCCCGGTCGGGGGCCTTGTACCACGCGGGGTACAGTTGATTATCAAAAATTGATAGTAGACTAAATAGCCGACGGGGATGATGACGACTCGTGCATTGAATGTTGACTGGCATTGCTCACAGTAATATCACCGTCCGAGATTGTAAGCCAGGGAGAAAAAAGAACTTTTTTCATCAATCACCACACTATTATTTCTTTAAATTCGCCCAGCACTAATAGTAACTGCAGGGACTGAATTATTCTCGATGGAGAAGTAAATGAAAAAGCGTCTCCATTCATTCCCACCTCCTCTATATCATTACTCTTAATCATTTGCCTACTCCGTATAGTTAGGTTTGATGGAGCTATGAGCGAAGCTTTAACTGTATTTGTATAAGCGCATAAGGTTTGGTGCGGCCCACTCGCATGTTTGAGAGTTTCGGCTAATGAATCTTGGCCTGAAAGCTTGGTTCAGCCAACCTTACATCTCCCGGAACTCAGTTTCGGGAAATGAATGGTTCGGGAACTTTCGGGCTGATATTTTTCTATTATTTTGTGCTCGATGAGAAACATTACGACTTCAAACAACCGTGACTAGAAAACAAAGAGCCTGGGTTACACTCTGTACTGCGATGTGGTCACTGCCGAGGAATTGACGTTGCAATTTTTCTGTCGTTCATTGAGAGCCCAAACCGGGAGGCTTTCTTTGCTCGGTGGAGAGCCATTGAGAAGAGGGATGAAATCAGCCTGGAACACGAGAATGAGGTCGCGTGGCACTGAGTAAACTGTCTTCAAAATATAATGTAACTTACTCCGTAGTTAACTAGTAACTACTACTTACTACTGTAGTAGTACTCCGGGGGTAACGGGTTAGACTTACTGAGTCTGGATAGTCGACGCCGCGACCACAGCCAAGCTGCCCCTTGTGCCGCTCCCCACCTGCCCGCCCCACAACGGTAGAGCTATAACCCTAACCCTAAGAACGTTTCGATATTGTAATCAATTGTAATTTTACATCTTCATTACATATATGATATATCACACGCGCTGGTAAATTCTAGAGAGATTCATTTATCATCTATTCTCCCAACCCGTAAATCTAACCCAGATCTCTCCGATTCCAACCACTTGCGTCTAATATGTACTGGGTGGTATTGAATTACAGTAATAACATGCACATAAGGGGCAGGCAGCACAAAGGGTAGCTAAGCTCTGACCTTGTCAAGGCACAAACATCATTTGGGTAGAAACCTTGAACCATGAGTAGATCTTGGCAACTCAGTTATATTCCTGCGAAAGACGGAGTGAAAGATGCGCGAATTTGAAGTTAAACTGCCAGTCTTCGATACTTTGAGATTGATTTTGCGCCCTTTTATTGCCCAGCACTAGATAATTGCACGGAACCTTGCCTTGTCTAGACTGTGGCACATTCCGCTATTGCCCCAGGAAACGCCAGATCGCCCAGTAGAAATGGAGGCTCCTTTGGGGGTTTACACCATCAAATCAACGCGAGAGATACCTTAGTGAACGATCTCAGATAGCGCGGGGGGCACACAAGGGACCCGTGCGCGTGGCTAGCCACTTTGTATAGTTTTATAGGGTTGTGCGCCCAAACTTTAGCTTGTTTATTCTTCCTAACCGTGGAACAACATTTTGCTGAAGGATGATTCGTTTATTGAATTTGCTCCACAATATTTGCTTCACTTACATCTGAGGGACTCTAGGGAGGTCAAACATTGCTTGCGAGTTCGGGTCAATGATGCGGGAGGTGATCAGACCCAACACTCACGACGACTACACTCAGCTTCTCTATTGGTTGCGTTGTTTCAGCCTACTCTGCTACGATGAATTTCTCGTAAGAATCAATAATTGGTATGATATGTTAGCAGTTTGCAAGATTTACCGAGAAAGTCAAAACTTCAATATTGACTGTACAGGTATTCCACGATGAGTGCTCTCAAGTCTTTCGCTACATAGACCTAACTCAACTTTGCACTAGGCAAGTGTTGATCCATTCAAGGCGAAACATTGCCTACAAGGAAACAAAAGAGGATAAATAA
>JAKBSX010000132.1 GCA_021844725.1 Actinomycetes bacterium
GGGGTGCTGAGGTATGGACGTTACTCCGCGTGGGAACCTGAAAGAGAACGCCCTACACTTTCAAGCCAGTTTGCAAAAGGGATTTTCTCCACCCGTGTTCGAAGCTGACGGTCGGCATCCAGGTTCTCTTGATCGGTCCGTACCTCACTCCCTGGGTTATATGCGGTAATCACATACATCATCTTGCCATTGAGATCGGGGGGTAAATTATTTGCATAAAGATTGGCTCCATCCCAAATGGGGGCCCATCTACTAGGTAATTTGATTTCTATGATTGATTTCTTCCAAATTTCAATCAACTGCGGAGTAACGTCCATACCTCAGCACCCCAACTCCAGAATTATATGCTCGGCACAATTTTTAATATTATCCATCATTTCGGCAATCTTTTTACAATCGCCTCTGGCCCAACGTGCTACATACGGAAATGAGTATGAAGAGCTATCCACCCCCAAGGCTCTGCATACTAGGTATGCGCAACTCTCAGCTTCAATCTCAGCCTGCTCCCGAGATACCACACGATTCATATGAAGAATAACGTGCCCGAGCTCATGAATCAGCGTCTTTAGTTTTTGCCCCACTGATACATCCGACCTGATCTGCACCTTTCGCTTAGCAAAATCGGTCAAACCATTCACCTCATAGAGTCTTTGAAATCCTACTTCGAATCCCAATTTCCTTAGATGTTCACATAATTTGTGAACTACCGGATAAAGTTCGTCATCATTTGAGCTCAGCAGTTTTGGCTCCGGTAGCAATGGAAGATCTTTACCGGTTGTTTGACTTAAATCAAATACAGAAACAAGTCTGAACCCTACCAACTGATCAGTAACCAGAACATTATCGGTGGCACAATCATCTGGTGGCTTTTTAATATTTGGGGCAAAGATATAAAGCGCTTTCTCTCCCTTTGCAACCTGCCTTCCAAGTCTCTGCCAACTTCTATATCCGGCCACCAGCGAGGGCATAAATCCGCGACGTGACGCCTGAGAATAAAGTAGTAAAAGATTCATCGAGCTGTAGTTTCTGAATCGAGATGCAAGCTCCAGTAAATATGGCCAGTTTCCTCCACTGGAGAGTTCCGAAACAGCGACCTCTAAATCAATACCGTATCTGTCTATAGGTGATAATTTTGTAATCATGTTCACCCCAAGCACATATTGCACATAAATTGCTTATCTGCATCTTGGGGTGGGTCAACTTAACTTATCATTGGCCTGTAACACTGAATTGCCTACCCTTGGATAGCCCGTCAAAAGTTCCTAACGCTATGGCCCACACTCCTGCCAATTCGAGGAAAAAGTTACTTCCGCACCATCCGAAACACCTTGGAAACAGGCTCGTCCAACCTGGCGGGATGGCCCAAATCGCCAAGCTCGGATAGATCTCGGTCGAATAACATTCCGACCATCCAGTCACCAAGTATCTGCAGTCGCCTGGCAATACCTGGCATCATGATCAAGTGATAAGATCGGCCCATCCACCACGCCACCCAGCCAGTGTAGGTCTTACCGAATATTTGAGCAGTACCAACTCCTTTGCCCAGAGTGACAGCAAGTCCACGGGTACGATAATTAAATGGCCGCCTTACAGCCAAACCAAAATCAGCTGCAACACCTCGTCCAGCTATTCTTCCCTGCCTCATTGCATGCTGAGCTGTACCTGGGCAGTAACCGCCATCTGGATCTGGTACATTGGCGCAGTCGCCAACCGCGTAGACCCCTTCCACACCGTTTACTCTCATAAATTCGTCGACATTAATCTTGCCCCGGTCATCAACTTGAAATCGTGACTCTTTTGCCAACAAACTCGGACGTTGGCCTGCAGTCCATATTATTGTCGAGGATTTATAGGGTGAAATTGAGCCGTCATCAGTCACCACCACATTATCGATGCAGGAAACCAACCGGGTATTGAAATGGAACTCGACCCCCCGCTTGCGTAGTTGAACCTCAGAGTACTTTGCCAGCTTCTCGTTAATTCCGGGCAAAAGGCTAGAAGTTCCTTCAATCATGACCCACCTAAAATCTGAAGGCGAAACATTATGATAGAAAGCACACGCCTCCTTGGACATAGAATCGAGCTCAGCCAATGCTTCAATGCCGGCATAACCCCCGCCTACGAAGGTAAACGTCAACAACTCTCGCTTTTGAACTGGATCGTGGGTCGATTCTGCTGCCTCCAACTGAGCTAAAAGTCTGTTCCTCAGCCAAATAGCATCAGGTAAACTCTTGAACCCATGAGCGTGTTCAATAAGTCCTGGTATCGGGAAAATACTTGGCACAGATCCAGGAGCCAAAACTAATGTTTGATAACCAATAACCAGGGTTCTTCCCTTGACGTCAGTAACCGTTGCCAATTTGGAATCCCGGTTTATTGAAGTCACTCTCCCAGACACAAGCTGGGTAGATCTGAGAATCTGGCGTATAGGAGTTACGCAATGCCTAGGTTCTAACGTTCCCGATGCAGCTTCAGGAAGCAGTGGAGAGAAAAGGAGAAAATTCTGCTCTGAAACTAATATTACTTTTGGCTTTCTGGCCGATTTCGGGGCACGCTTCATATGCGATTCAAGTTCGATCTCACAGAAGACACCGCCAAAGCCTCCTCCAACAATCAATACATCACAAATATCATCGGCTCGCCCTTGATAAGATTCCATCTTGCTATTAGCCACTTGATCCGCCTCTTGATCGTCAGAAAGTCGTATAAACCCAATTGATAATCAATGTGTTTATTCAATGAAACATCCAGCTGGTACCTGCAAGTTTACCGTTCTATCCCAGTGCAAAGAGAAGCAAGCCAGAAAAGATCATATATTCAATGAGTTTACCCCTCGGGCTCAGCAACAAACCTGACGTTAACCGAAGAATAACTTCCTATCAATTGATCATGTAAATTGTAGTTGAAATCAACTTGATTGTATTTGTAAATAAATCACTCAGGAACCAGCACTCGAAAAACTCCAGGTGAGAACGGTAGTAATGACCAGGATTCGATGGATCTCACAAATCCAACTAACGCCTTTACTCTTTAACGGCATACGATTTAATCATGGCAACTTCAATACTTGGAACATCAGTACAGAGAATAGAAGATCCTGAATTACTAACCGGGAATGGTACGTTTATAGATAATCAGGGTGATATGGCGCATGCGGTATTCTTACGATCGCCCTTCGCCCACGCTAAAATCCTTGGCATAGACACCGAAGAAGCTAAAAAGATTCCCGGAGTCTTGGCGGTCTACACTGCGGAAGATCTAAAAATACCGCCTCACCATGCGTTTTTCCCATTAAATGACAACTGCAAACGGCCACCTTTAGCAGAAGGAAAAGTCCGATTTGTAGGAGATGCTGTTGCGGTAGTTATAGCTGAAACCAAAGCTATCGCAATAGATGCCACTGAAGCTATATATGTCGACTACGAACAACTACCTGCAGTTAGCGACCCCGAAAAGGCCCTGGAAGCTGACGCACCTTTACAGTTCGAACCACTCGGCACCAACCTTGCAGCAGGCAACAGAGAAAAAGATCCGGATGTGGCCCTAAATGACGCTGAAGTAATCATCAGGGCACGAATGGTCAATCAGAGAATTGCCGTAGTTCCCATGGAAGGCAATGCGATTTCAGTGATCCCTCGTCCTACTGGGGATAGAGATATGAGCATTTACGTATCGACTCAGATGCCACATAACTTCGCTAAAGCGATATCGAAAGTGTTAAGATTAGATCCGGATAAAATTCGTGTGATCGCACCTCATGTGGGAGGTGCCTTTGGCGGAAAGGCTGGAGTCACCGCTGAACATTCAGTGGTGATCGCATCGGCACTTAAACTTAACATCCCGATCAAATGGAGCGAAACTCGGTCAGAAAACATGGTCTCACTCCCCCATGGCCGGAGTCAGATTCAATACATTGAAATGGGATTCAAAAAATCGGGGAAAATCACCGGGCTGAGATGCAGAATGGTTGGTGACGCTGGAGCTTACGCAGGTTTCGGTGGAGGACTGGCAATGGGTTCCACCAAACTGATGAGCCAGGGAGTATACCAAATACCAAAAATCTCGTATGACGTCGCCGTTGCCCTAACAAACACCACTCCAGTCGGGGCGTTCAGAGGGGCAGGACGACCGGAAGCTGCGGCTTTCCTCGAGAGAATAATGGATATCGCCTCCGATGAACTAGATATCGATCCCGTTGAAATTCGCAAAATGAATCTAATTCCCAAAGAATCGCTGCCCTTGCAAACACTTACCGGGGCGAAATACGATAGTGGAGACTATCTGTCCGCGCTAGAAAAGGCACTTGAACTTGCCGACTACGACCAGCTGCGCAAAGAACAGGCTGAGAGAATTTCGAGCGGGAGCAACCTCCTTCTCGGTATTGGTATATCGACCTATGTTGAGATTACCGCTGGTGGAGGACCATCGGAATTTTCAGCTGTTGAAATACATCCCGATGGAACAGCGTCGATTAAAGTTGGCACATCAGCACACGGCCAGGGCCACGGCACCTCTTTCGCAATGATTGTCTCCGACCGATTCGGCATACCGATTGACAAAATTCGTTTCATCCAATCTGATACCTCCCAGATACCCACCGGTGGCGGAACTGGTGGATCACGTTCCCTTCAGATCGGCGGATCAGCAGTTGCAACTGCGTCAGACGCGCTTTTCGAAAAAGCAAAACAGCTGGCAGCGCATTATTTTGAAGCTAGCGTAGATGACATAGTTCTGTCAGATCAAGAGGGCCTTTCTATAGCTGGAGTGCCAACTTCTCATATCAGCTGGGCCGAACTGGCTGCCTTCGCACAAGGACAAGACGACTCATTGCTAGTCAGCCTGGATTTTGTTCAAAAGGGCGCCACCTTCCCCTTTGGAGCACATGTGAGCGTGGTTGAAGTTGATATCGAGACTGGTAGAGTAAACCCGATTAATCACATCGCTGTCGATGACTGCGGCAGGGTGCTAAATCCGTTGCTCGTACACGGTCAACAACACGGCGGCATCGCGCAGGGAATTGCGCAAGTGCTTTGGGAACAGTTTGTCTATGATGCCGAGGGAAATCCGCTCACAACCACGTTGGCAGAATACGGAATGCCAAGTGCTGCCGAGCTCCCCTCGTTCAAGGTATTCAACACAGAAACACCTACGCCGCTGAACCCACTGGGAGCTAAGGGAATAGGCGAATCCGGTACGATTGGATCCATGCCAGCAGTTCACAACGCCGTGATCGACGCGATCTCACACCTGGGAGTTAGGCATATAGATATGCCACTTACTTCGGAAAAAGTATGGAAAGCAATCGATCAAGCTTCAAGGGGGGAGGCAGTACAAATTTGGCAAGACCCTCCAAAGTTTTTCGAATCTCTGCCCCTACGAGAGGACGCCCAAGCTCCTGCTGCAGCAGATGTCGACATTTAGCAATCAATAAAGCAAACTGGGCTGAAACAGCCGAGCGGAAGTAAATCCTCTAAGCTGTTTCAGGTAACCAAATTATTGCCTATTTATTTACTGAATCCATAGATGGATATCGTTCACCAACAGTTGCTCCCCTGGGAAACACCTGATCAATTGCAGCCAATTCCTCTTTATCGAGAGTTATCGATGCTGCTTTTACGTTCTCCTCCAGTCGATCAATACTTCTGGTTCCAGGAATGGCTACTATCTCACTTGATTGCGCCAAAACCCAAGCCAAAGCTAGTTGCGCGGGTGTTACGCCTTTGGCCCTTGCAATATCAGAAACTTTTTCCACTAGTTCTAGGTTTTTATTGAAATTTTTTCCCTGGAATCTTGGATGATTTCTCCTTGTATCAGAGGCATCGAGATCATCAATACTTTTTATTTGGCCAGTCAAAAATCCACGTCCAAGTGGCGAATATGCAACAAAACCGATCCCAAGCTCTTTGACTGTAGCAAGAATCTCCTCTTCGGGGTCCCTGCTCCAAAGCGAATACTCTGTCTGCAACGCAGTAATAGGGAAAGTGCCATGAGCGCGGCGGAGAGTTGACGGCGCAGCTTCGGACATTCCGATGTAGCGAACCTTGCCAGCTTCAACCAACTCAGACATTGCGCCTATAGTTTCTTCGATTGGAACTTTGGTGTCAACTCTATGCTGATAGTAGAGATCAATGGTGTCTACTCCAAGTCTAAGCAGAGAAGCATCACAGGACTTACGAACATATTCTGGATCGCCACGAACACCTAGAAACTCTCCATTCTCACCTCTCGAGTTCCCAAACTTGGTTGCCAGCACGACCTCGTCGCGTCGACCTTTGATCGCTTTTCCGACTAATACTTCATTGGTAAAAGGTCCATACATATCCGCGGTGTCAAGTAAGGTCACTCCCAGGTCAATGGCTTTTTGTATCACCTTGATTTGATCCGCATCTGAGGAGGGCCCGTAGAACTCGCTCATTCCCATACACCCGAGTCCAACCGCCGAAACCTTAAGACCCAGTGATCCAACTTTTCTTTCCTGCATTAACATCTCCTTGATTTTTCCTACTTAATAGACTATTACAATCGCTGGCCATACTTGTATCATGCAACTTTTCCTTGATGGACTCTACTATCTAGGCCTAAATTAACAACAGTAACAATTGAGCCTGGATCGATCATCGTTTCCAAGTGAGCGTTTCCGCCAACTCAAACTATCGACATTTGACCAACAAAAATCCTTCAATCACCAGGATTAGATTTGGCAGCTGTCATTGCTGCAGTTACTGGCTTCATCTGTATTTATCGATTTTTGGCCTGACTCCGCCTGAACTCTGGTGAGAACTTCAAGAAACACCTCGGATGATTGGGCACCTGAAACCGCATATTTCGAGTCAAACACAAAAAACGGCACTCCAGAAATCCCAAGCTCGGTAGCCAAGGATTCATCAGCTCTAACTTTATCAGCAAACGCATCTGATGCCAGCATCCCGCTGACCTCACCTGAATCCAAACCCACTTCGCAGGCAAAGCGCAACAATGCAGCTTTGTCAGAGATATTTTCAGACTCAACAAAGTAAGCGCATAAAAGCCTTTCCTTCATCTGACCACCTAATCCATTCTTAGATGCCATCTGAATCAATCTATGTGCATCAAAGCTGTTGGTCATTTTCGCGCCATCCAGATTGTATTCAAGCCCTTCCGCTAGGGCCAGCGAGGCGATGTGTGCCATGGACTCTTTAGCCTGCTGCGGAGATATGCGATACTTCTCCGAAAGACGAGAAGCCATATCCTTATCAATTGACTTTTCTGCTCCAGGATCAAGCTCATATGAACGCCACCTTAGCCGCTTCCAGGAAAGT
>JAKBSX010000133.1 GCA_021844725.1 Actinomycetes bacterium
GAAAGTGCTCCGATTGAAAGTTGTCCAAGTATAGGGTTCCCGATTGCGAGCGACAGCCAACTAAGCAACCCGATGCAGCAAGAATGGGGAAACCAGGGCGGTTTTGCGTTACCACAGATGGACCCTAACGGTATTTACCAGGGCAACTCGACCGGAACCTATGTTCTTTGCTCTAAGTCTGATGGATCAACATATGTAGTCTACTGGGAAGGCTTCGTGCAGACGATTACCGGACCTGCTATTTGGAACACTAAGACAAATTCAGTTCAACTAACCGGACCCTCTACCGTCAACGTGTCTACTCAGACATACGCGACTTGCGAGCACTTACTGCGTATCCGGCTTGAATCGCCGCTATCTCGAACGCTTCCAAGTGGTTCAGACGTGAGCTATAAAATCGTCTCACTCCGGTTGCCCTGTTGGTGCTCCCATCAGCTTCGATCATGGTGTCTACTAACAACTTGGCTTGTCTCGAAGAGAGGTGTGAAACTGCGTTTAGATCAAATAGCTTTTCCCCGACAATCAAGGGTGTATCTTCTCTGTTGAAACGAAAAACCACTTGGTCAAAGTTGGAACGAAGCACTCTGCCTGTTCGACTGACGGCTTCCTTGTCTCTGACGTGTCTTATTCCCTCCTCAATCGAAAGATTAAGTGATCTGATGGCTTCAATTTTGCGGTGCTTACCTACTGCTATTCCCCATTGACTATTTCGTTTCCAGCCATCCGCTGCTATCCAAGCGCATAGGCGAATTTCGTTATCGGAGATTTCCATTTCCTTTTCGCTAGTAGGCACCTTGCGCGGTATAAGCCACGGACCCCGCGAGTGTGAAGTTTCATACATTGCGCTCGCTTCTACTTTTCCAACAGTCGTTACCATGTCGTGGTTAGGCGTAACGACAAAGTTCAGATCGTCCGACTCCCACGCCACCATTGGGCCTGGATAGTACTGTCTAAACGGAATAGCTTCGACTGGCTCTAGCCCATGGTCGGTTACTTGCATGATCCGGCTTCCTTCTGGAACCTCCGAGAATCTAACAAATCCTCTGTCCGTCAAGACCTCTGTATCTTCGGAAAAACATTTACCCAACATCAGCGGACCGCCCCGTTTCCAAAAATCCTTGAGGTTCCCGTTCTTGTCTAGTTGTGCGTACGTATCCCAGTTGGCTACCGCCCAAAGAGGCTCCGAGAATCCGGCACGATAAACGCCTACTTTTGCGGCTACCGGATGCGTTTTCTTTAGCCAGACCTCAGTCCATATGCCATCTTCACCACACCAGTAGATCGGTGTTTGTCCCGCGTACTCATGTGACCTTTGAGCTGTCAATCTTGCAGCATCGATTGAAGCCTGTACCTGGTACACATTCCTGCCTACGTTCTTATCCCAACGCGGCACAAGGTAAATTTGCTTCATAAACGGATCTAGTTGCGTGCGATTACAGATATGGATAAACAGTTCTAGTTCGTCGTTGCTTGCGCCTTTAGCAATGGTTCGCTTTATCAGATCGACTTTTGCGTCGTCTAGCTGATTTGGGAGCGCTAGTTCTGTGCTTGTCATGTCGCCTACTTAGCTACCGTTGAAGATGTCTGAGTAGACACGTTGACGGTAGAGGGTCCGGTTAGTTGAACTGAATTTGTCTTAGTGTTCCAAATAGCAGGTCCGGTAATCGTCTGCACAAAGCCTTCCCAATAGACTACATACGTTGATCCATCAGCCTTGGAGCACAAAACATAGGTTCCGGTCGAGTTGCCCTGGTAAATACCGTTAGGGTCCATCTGTGGCAATGCAAAACCGCCCTGGCCTCCCCATTCTTGCTGCATTGGGTTGCTTAGCTGGCTGTCGCTCGCAATCGGGAACCCTATACTTGGACAACTTTCAATCGGAGCACTTTCGCCCATATTAAACATGAACGTTGTGGTAGCTACCGTCTTGGTTTGTGCTAGTTCGATGTTGATAAGAGTTTGTCTTAGCTGCGAGTACTTCACTGCTGGCAAAGGTTGCACCTTTTCGAGCTGATTGGTTATCTTTTGTTGCTGTACGGCTGCGGGTGAACTTGTGCCGCCACATGCTGCTAGGCCAAGACCCAGAAGAGTTATCCCCCGCAATAGTTACCGTCTTTCTCATTAGTTCCCTCCACAGTTTGAGCTAGCCCAGCTAGCTATATTCGTTGGTTTGGTTGTTATGGTGCCGATAATTCCGCATGTCTGATTTGTCATCGTTGCAATCTCGGCTTTCAGTGCCGAAGTTTCGGACCTTGGCGTATTCGGAGATGCAAGAGTGACTTTGAGCGAATCAATCTGCGGAATGAGATTGTCCGCCTGCTCGATGTAAGCGCTTTGTGCGCCGTACTGAGTCTGGTAAATCTTGGCTGTTCGTGATGTAGCGCTTGCAAATGCGTGCCAATAGAGGAACCATCCCCCAATAGCAAGAAGTGCAACTCCTACCGCTGATCCAATAATGACTAATGCTGTTTTCATAAAGTGTTTCCTTTCGGTTCAATCATCTTCCAAATGTGTTTCGAGTAGTCCTTACCGTCAAGCATTGAAAACAGGATTGAGCGGCGTGGGGATTTCATAGCTTCAAGTGCAAACGCCTTACGATCCTCCGTACCGACACGAAGCTTCAATTGCTCAAATTCATAGTGTGAGTCAATGCCAATTAGAAAAACCCTCTGAATGAGGTCCGCGTTGACATCCGTGATCCACTCATAAGTCTCGTCTGGCACTATCGCTAGGATTTCGTCTAGGCTGCCGCCGTTGCTTAGAATCTCCCAAATTCGATGTTCAGTAAGTCCGCTCAGGATCTTGTGTAGCTGGACATATCGAGGGTGCTTTACCTTTACCCTGAATCCTGAATCAAAGCGGATTACGTACCCCTCCGCGTCGTCTCTGTCTGGTAGTTGGTCTATCTCGGACTGATCAGATGTGCCATCTAGAAACAACTGAGGAAAGCTAAGAAACTTTGGAACTGACGTGTAAACGTCCTTACCTGTGCGGTTGTCTATCACGGCAAGAAACACAAGCTCTTCTCTATCGCCATAGTTGACTACGATTTTGTTATCGGGTGCTATCCATTCCATTAGCCAAGTAGTGCCTGGTACGATTGGAAGTGTAAGTCCCTTACCCTTTAGCCATTCCTTAGCTGCTACGGTCTGGTCTGAAACAAATGAACCGCGGGTGTTCATCTGAATATCACCAAAGCCATCACGGTAAGCAATGATCAGCGAACCGTCTAGCTTGTCTGTTGCTTGGAACGGTTCATTCGGTATCCGGGGCAATTCTGGATTAGCGTGTTCCTCCAGATTCCAAAACTTGGGGAACGGCCTAGCTAGAAGATTGTCTTTATCGTCAGTTACCAACCCACGGCATAACCGAGTCTCTAGGTTCCAATTTCTTGATATTTGACAAAGGTTGGTATAGTTGTACAAAATTCGTCCATCGTCAGACTCTTTGCGGTCGATCATCTTTTCTGCGACCAGCCGTTTCAGTTCACTAATATCTAAAATCTCACTCAAATGAGTCATGCCGCCCCCCTTTCAGTATCGACAGCTTTTAACAAATACTCTGCTGCCCGGAGAACGTTCTCTGGATTGTCGTCAAAGTAGCCGATTCCGAGATTACAACGACGACACAAAAGACCCCGGATTTGGTCCGTGTCGTGGTCGTGATCGACAACGGCGTCATTCGAGGAAAGCCCCTCATAAATGGTTAGCTGCACACCGCAAATGGCACAACCACCGGACTGCTCGGAAAAAATGGACATAAAATCCTCACGCCGGATTCTGTATCGGGTGTAGAGTGCACTCCACCGCCTGCGGTCGATCTGCGCTGGCGTAAATACCGGGACTCCCTTTCTGCGACGCTGTAGCCGGGCATACTCGCGCCACACCCGCGTACATTCTTCGCATCTGCATTTTCTATTCGAGTACCCAGAGAGACTGCCGTGTTGCCACGTTCTCTTGCGTGGGTAAACTCCCTTAGGCATCTCCATCGTCCGATTCCTTGCGGTCTATGTAGCCTTCCTTGACCATAAGCTTTAGGTTTTCCATGTCAAGGATGTCACTAAGCGGGATTAGCACTAGAAGTCACCATCCGCTACTTGAAGCACTGGCAGCCCTAATGAACGCCACATTTCTACAACCGAGTTTCGGTCATCTATCACATAATCGACCTGGAACTTGTCACGGATGTGCTTATCAAACAGTTCACGCTTTACGATTGCGTCTTTACGCTTATCACCCGTTGCACGCATGTAAAGGTCAATGTTTTCTGGGTAGGCATACCCTAGGTGCTCTGCTATCCAGGCACATGTTTGCGCATGACAAGCGTCATCACGTCCAGACGTAAACACAACGTCCGTGTTCTCACCGAGTGATTGCACCAACCGCACGATCGGCGTATTCGGCGTGTCTAGTCCAACCTTTGAATAGTCGTAGATGTCACGGTCACCTTTGATAGCTAACGTGCCGTCGATGTCACAGATAATCACATGTGGCAGGCTTGGGTCAGGCTCGTAAACCTCTGGCTTTGGCGCTAGAAATTCTCGGTACATTCCACGTATGACCCTCTCGCCTACACTCTTGGGTCGCTGCAAATCACGCTTGATGCAGGTTTCTAGCGGTACGTCTGTGAAGTCCTGGATTCGGAACTCGCACGGGTAAAATTCCACTATCGTAGTCAATGCGTAAAGGTCACCCATCGTCTTTTCTGAAAGGTTCGTATCATCTACGATCACGGTCTTTCCTTGCCGAAGCGCTGCACAAATAACCTGATCTCGCACAAGCTTCGTGATACCCTCGGTCTTATTACCCTTCCAGCGTCCAGCATGCAGCATGTCTCTTAGCGAGTCGCGATTTACCCTCACGACGGTTCCGGCTTCATGCTCTAGTACGTACTTCTCTGCCCATGTCGATTTACCGGAACCAGGCAAACCCCTAGTGGCTATTAGGCGTGTCATAGGCTCTCCCTACCTTTCAGCCAGAGTCGGTCATACAGTTCGCAAAGTTCGCTTGCGTCCTCTTCGGTCATCGGATAAGGAAAGCCGTGCCAGCGCTCCCCGAGATATAAAAAGTCTTTCATATGGGGAAGCGACCTACATACCGCCCACGTGTGGACCGCTTTCTCTGGCGCATGTCCATGTTCGTAGCTAACGACCATCATTCCCCCTCCTTATGGTAGACTTTGCGCGTTGCCACCACGATATTTGTGACAACATCGGTAGGTAGCGGACTATCCAACGTATGGAACAGTAAATCGTCGCCCCTTACGCAAAATGAATCCTCGCACTCTCTGAACTTCGCTAGCTCGGCCTCCAACCGCTCAACCTCTTCTAGTAGGTTGGCTATATCGGTAGGTGCGTGGGCAATGAACTCTGCATCATCAGCTAATAAGAACGAATCCGGCTCAACTACACAGTCATGAGCACCATCTATCGCACTCGCCGCCTCACCATATTCTCCTGTACACGGAACATATTTCCACGGTCCAGGCGTTGCAGCTTCTAGGCGTGCTTTGATAGCTTCTTTGTCAATCATTGTCCCTCCTGACTGTCCAAACGCAAACACGCCTGTTCTGCATTGAGCCACGCTCTCCATAGGGTTACTTGGGCCTCTAACCTTTCAACCTCTTCCAGTAAGTCGGCTACGTCGTTGGGCGCGTTGGCGACAAACTCGGCCCAGGCGATGCGTGGATCAAAATCTGAGGGAAGCACATACAGATTAAACTTGACCTCGATATGCCCCTTTTGCTGTGTTGCTACCCATCCGGAAAAACCGTATTCTGCGCCAATAACTTCTGAAAGAGCGTTCCGTCGTGCTCTGATAGCGTCAATGTCGATCATTGTTCCCCTCTCATTTCTTTCTCGATCGCTTCTATCTTCTTGTGATGATTCCACGCTCTACGCAGATGCAGAAAGTACTGCCATGCCTCGTCAAGTGAGATATGCTTTAGCGGATCGTCAACACCGTAAGTGCCGTCCTCTCGGAGGTACACAGTCATTGCTCTTTTGATCTTTGGCATTGGATCAAGCGTGCCTAGCGAACCGTCTGGGTTGTATCTAGCGATTCCTTTAGCTCCCCAGTAACCAGCGGCTTGAAGCGCCTTATCCTCGATATAACCCTCACGTCCGGTCTTGAAGTCGATTAGATTTGTGCCAGTCCAACCACGCTTACGGATCTCTGCTATCTTGTCTGTCCTACCGCCAAATTCGAGACTGTCGTCATTGGCTGGATTTGGATGCAAGACGATAATCTCGTTGCAGATGTCTTCTGGCTCGAAGTCGATCATCCACTTTTCAAGTGCGTCGAGGTAGCCCTTTTCGTCGGGTAGTTGCTCGATTGCGTTGCCCTGCGACCACTCCAAAGCGTGCTCATGTATTCGTGATCCTTTTTGTGCTTTAGCTTTCCATTGGCGGTCAAACTCACCCCGGCAGTAGTCAACGAATATCTCGTCGTCACTGGCGTATCTTGGCCTGATTTCTATACCTTCTGAGTTGTTTACCCATTTTCTGGGATTACGCATGCAGGCTTGACGGTGGCCATAGACAACCGTGTCATAGGTGTTACGCTTCAACACGTCTAGGGCTGTCTTGGCTGCAACCTCACTTGATGCCCATTTCAAAGCTGGCTTGTCAATAAGGCTTGTAATGGTGGTCACGCCTGGCGCTGGCTTACGTCCGTGTTCTGTGACGTACTGATGCTTGTCTGCTAGTTGCTGATCTGTGGGCATTAGAACGCTTCCGCTGTTCGGCTAGCACGCTCATATGCCATCAAGACGATCCTGAACATGCCGACTTGCCGCTCCAACTCTGGAAGATCGCCGTTCTCGACTGCTTCCCAGTCACCGCCAATCGCTTTACGCGCCTCCACCATTTGGCTAAGCGTGTCAACCCATACGTAGATATGGGGTTCACCAGGCCGAATACTGTACTCACCAACCAACTCGTGTGCGGATGCAAGTGCGGAATTCAGGTGTAAAACAAGTGAACAGAACTCGTCAACCTCATATGGCTTCATCGGTCCGCTATCTCCGTAAAATCGACTTCCCAGTCGAACGGACGGTTAGACGGATGACGCACCATTGACTCGGCACGCGCATTAGCTCTCCGTTCGACGAGCCAGTCGTAAGCCGTAAGTCCAGCACCAACGACTAGCAAGAACAGCGAGACACCGCCAGCTACAATTACGATTCCAGCGAGAAAATAGAACAGCATCATTTGCCCTTCCCTTCTGCATATGTGAATACGTGGAGCGTGTGTGGTCCGACTTGGACCCGCAAGAACCTTCCTGTTTCATCA
>JAKBSX010000134.1 GCA_021844725.1 Actinomycetes bacterium
GCCACTAGTGAAGCTGAAATAGCAGGCGGCTCAGTGGTGCAACCGCCTGGAGACTCACTGGAACCTGGCTACAAACGAAGCGCGACTCTCCAAGATCCAGATGGAAACTTAGTAGAGCTAATCTGGTCGCCTGAAAAGGTAACTGACAAATACTCCGCTCCACTGGTTGCCCCTCGTAAGCTTGGACACGTGGTCCTCAACACCACCCAACCGGAAACCATGGAGAAATTTTATCGTCAGCTCGGATTTCGAGTCTCTGATCGTACAGCACGCGGAATGTCATTCATGCGGTGCAATACTGATCACCATTCATTAGCCTTCAATCTCAGCTCTAAAACTGGGGTTCAGCACGTGGCCTACGATGTTGTGGAAATGGATAATGTAATGAAGGCCCTGGGATCTTTAACAAAATCCGGCTCTCGATGCCTATGGGGCCCTGGGCGCCATGGACCAGGCAACAACATTTTCACTTATTATAGCGATCCAGCAGGCCTGATAATCGAATATTACGCGGAGCTTGAGCAGGTTTCAGAGCCGGATGAAGATATCGAGACCAGATTCTGGGGACCTGAATGGCAAGGAGACTTATGGGGTACTGCTGGGCCACCTCCAGATGCTTTTCGAAATTAGAAGGGGCACATACATGCTAGCTGCTGATGATATACGAGGGATGTATGCGATTATTCCCACGCCTGCTTTACCTGGAGCTGACAGCTGGGATGCCTTGTCAACAGTAAACCTCCCCGAAACGTCCAGGCTTCTAAATTCTCTCATAGATGATGGTGCCGACGGGGTTATAGCTCTTGGAACTACCGGTGAGTGTGCCACACTCACACGGTCGGAGTTCCAAAGTCTGGCCACGTGTATCGTAGAAACAGTAGATGGACGCATACCCACCTTCATTGGTGCCACCGCGCTAGGCCTGCATGAGGTGGTAGCGCGCTTAAAATACCTGAAAGATCTTGGGGCAACAGGGAGTCTTTTGGGACTTCCCATGTGGCAACCTCTAACTACCGAGATGGCTGTTGATTACTATGCTACGATATCCCAGGCTTTCCCAAACTTCCCAATTATGGTTTACGCGAATGCACGTGCATTTCGCTACAATTTTCCTACAGAATTTTGGGAGCAGATTGCAAAGCATGCCCCAACTGTGGTGGCAGCAAAAGTGTCCAACTCTAGATTCCTAATTGAAAATATTTCGGCATCTAACAACAGAATAAATTTCGTCCCCAGCGATATGACTGCCGAAGAATTTTTTAAACTCTCACCTACAACAACAACTGCTTGCTGGGCAACGGCAGCCTCGATGGGTCCGGCTCCGTGCATCAAACTTATGCGAGCGATTGAAATGGAGAATTCAGAAGAAATAAAACTAAGGTCAGGTGAAATTGCCTGGGCCAATGAACCTATAGCGCAGTTGATTCAACAGCCGGAGATCTTCGCGTCTTACAATATCCAAATCGAAAAAGTCCGAATCAACGCAGCAGGCTACTGTGACGCCGGTCCAATACGGCCACCTTATTCACACTTACCGCCGGAATACCAACTAGCTGCAGAGGAATGCGGACGTAGATGGAAATCTCTATGCCAAAAGTAGTTCTCCCGCAAACCGCGCGAGCAATGCTGAAAATTGCACACCCTACCCAGATCTTGGATAGACAATATTTAGGATGCTTGAAATAAATTTAGCAGAGTAACTAAATAAATCGACCTGTAACTACTTTGGATCCCTTATCTACTGCGACTTGCTTTCCTCTCTAGGACCGGCACTTAGCCTCCAACCGAGTGACCATTCCTGCTCCGGCACTGTTCCGGCAGCGTCAGCAAATGTCCTGAGAGCATTCAGTACCGGTTCCCTCTCTAGTGGGGATATTCGAGACAGGATCTCTGAAAGTTCTTCCCGCCGCTTCTGTGTAACCTGGCTAATCAGATTGCGGCCAGACTGAGTCAATGAAACCTTGACCAGCCTCCTATCACTTGTCGACCTTTTACGGGTAATAAGTCCTTTAGTCAATAAGCGGTCGCACATTCTGGTGGCAGTCGAAGGAATAACTCCAAGAATGTCAGCCAAATCTGCTACGAATTGAGGCCCTCTGGCTGCCAATTCCACCAGCACCCGATACTGGACCAATGTGACATCCTCTTCCAATTCATTGAGAGACCTGGCGGCTACAGCTACCAGAGCACGGCTTGCAGCTAAAACCGCATCAATCAATTCATCGTCTTCGGCTGAACCTGAATAGCTATTATTTGGCATCTGCACTCATTGTATATGTATATACTTGCTATATGCAAATATAGGAAGTATCCCGCTACATGTCTTTGTAAAAATTTACCAACAGTAGCTGTGTTTACCTTGAGGACAATGAACGATGCAAACTTTGAGGAAATTTGAAAGATTCGCTATCGCATCGTTCCATAGATTGAGATCTGCCTATAAAAAATGCGTGGACTGGGCTGAAGCCCAATGAGTCCCAATTCCTCCGGTGGTGATGGACAACTAAGCAAAAAGAAAGAACCTGAGTCCGGGGTTTCCGGTTCTAAAAACTTTTTCAATGCTGCTTCAAAAAAGATCAAGTCGATGTCATATCTTTCGAAATGGCTGATCATGGCGTCGATAATAGGGATAATTGCCGGATTTGGAGCAGTCGTATTTTATGAAGCACTTAGTTTAGCAACGCATTTCTTTCTTACTATTTTGGCAGGATACACGGTTCCAACTCCAGCCGGAGAAGGCAACATTGCCGGCTCGGCTCACTATATACGAGCCTGGGCGATTCCACTTGTGGTAGTCCTAGGTGGACTTCTATCTGGGTTCATCGTGTTCACCTGGGCCCCCGAGGCCGAGGGACATGGAACAGACGCTGCAATTGACGCGGTGCATCACAATCCAAGAAAAATACGCCTTAGAGCAGTTGTGGTCAAGATAATTGCGTCTGCCATTACCATCGGTTCCGGTGGTTCAGGCGGTAGGGAAGGTCCAACTGCTCAGATCAGCGCAGGATTTGGCTCCCTCCTTGCCAGGATACTTGACCTTTCTCCTGAAGACGGGAGAATAGCCGTTTCAGTTGGAATCGGTTCCGGAATTGGGGCGATCTTCAGCGCCCCCCTCGGAGGAGCTGTCCTGGCCGCAGATATTGTTTACAGAGAGGACTTCGCCTTTGAGGCCCTGTTACCGGGAACTCTGGCATCGATAATTGCTTTTGCGATCTTCGGAGCATTCTACGGATACGAGCCCCTATTTCACATACCGGGAAATGTCAGCTTTAGCCAACCTATACAACTGCTGTGGTTTGCAATATTGGGACTCGTTGCTGGAGGAATGGGCCTTCTTTACTCCAAATCATTTTATGGAGTTGTCGATCTCAGCAGGAAGCTGCCATTCACTAAAAAACTCCGACCTGCAGTCGGTGCTCTGCTGACAGGCCTGATCGCGCTATGGCTACCCGAAGTTTTAGGCACTGGTTACGGTTGGGTGCAAAAGGGTCTTTCATCTGAGCTTGCGCACCTTCCCCTTTACATAATTCTCTTGCTACCGTTTGCAAGAATTGCTGCCACCTCTTTTTCAATTGGCTCAGGTGGTTCCGGAGGCGTATTTGGACCTGGAATGGTAATCGGCTCCTTCACCGGTTTGGCCATGTGGGACGTTCTCAAATCCTGGGCACCTGGTGTAGGACATAGCCCTGTGGCATTCATAGTGGTAGGAATGATGGCAGTTTTCGGAAGCATATCACGTGCTCCAATTGCTGTGATGCTAATGGTAGCGGAGATGACCGGTAATATCTCGCTTTTAGCTCCAGCAATGGCAGCAGTAGCCATTGCCTGGTTCATCGCCAGCAGGTCTGACGATAGCATTTACAGATCACAGCTACGATCAAAGGCTGACTCTCCGGCAAGACAGTTGAGCTTTGGACTTCCCTTGCTAACCTCACTTAAAGTAGCTGACGTGTTCAATCCCCCGGCACTTACCCTGAAGAGCGGAGAGGACGCCAGGCAAGCTCTGCAGTCACTTGAAAAAAGTTCGCTTCCTGGTGCTCCGGTGATAGATTCAGAAGGCAAGCTGCTTGGCGTAGTGAGACATGAACGACTGGTAGAAGTAATTGAAGCCAACCCTGAAGCCACGGTTTCAGACGCAATCGATCCGTCGCATACCTCTCTGCCCATTACCTCCAAACTGGATGAAAGTTTGGAGCTTCTCCTACAATCTGCCACCACTTGGGTGCCGGTGGTAAATGCAGACACCAAGCTGCTTGGGATACTTTCATTCAGTGATTTGGTGCGGGGTTACAATAAGGTACTTGACTCTAAGGCAGGTTATGTGTATGACATAACTCCACGAGCATATGCTATGGAACAACGAGTTCAACCTGGATCGCCAGTAGCCGGGAAGAAACTACGTGATGCCGGTCTTCCAAGTGGATGCGTGGTTATCTGGGTCCAGCACCTGGGAATGAGATCGTTTGCTACCGGATCAACGGAAATCTATGAAGGCGACCTAATGAATGTGATCATATCAGCAAATCAGGCTGAGGAATTCCACAGAATTCTTGGCGGCAATAATCAACCCACCTGAACGACCTGCCTCGCACGAGCTGCCTGCCTCTAAATAAGTTGCGAAACATCGTAGGTGAGGTACCCATAGGTACCCAAGACTTTATTTATAAATAACCAGTTCGCAGAACTATTATCAAAATGTTTTAGGAGATAATCCTGGGTTTTTCATAAACGTGCGAAAGTCCGCGTTTTCAGCTGCCCAAATCTCAACTGCCGGCAGGTGGAATAATAAACTGATTCGATAACGCAAGTTATAGCTTGACCCCAAATACCTGTTGATAAATATCAGAGCCAAATACGGTTGAAAGCGGCTCACCGTCAACCAGCTTGAAAGGCCGGGTTCCATCTTCATTTCTTTCGGCTCGTAGAAAAACTGCGTCAGACCTGTTATTGCGCTTAAATGACGACGCTAGATCGTAAAAGTGCGTAACAAAAAATATTTTTATACAGTCTTCTCGCATTGCCTTCACAATCTGCCTGGCAATCTCCGAACCCTCTTTTTCATTTGTGGACGAAAAGGACTCATTTAGTAAGAGCATGGAATTGGAAGAGATATTATCCACAATTACTTTCATCCTCGCCAGTTCCTCTTCCAATTTCCCGCTTTTCATTTCGGAATCCTCTTCCCTCTTGAAATGAGTGAAAATGGATTCCACTATGTCAGCGTTATACGAAACTGCCGGCACGAACATTCCAGCTTGCATCATTATTTGCGCTAAGCCGACACTGCGCAAGAAGGTGGATTTACCACCCCGGTTAGCCCCAGTTATTACAATCAATCCCCTGGAGTCAGCTATGACATCGTTACCGACACATTTGGCTTTAAGCCGAAGTGACAGCGAGGCATCATACAACCCCTCAACTCTAAAAGTTCCCGCTCCTATCGGTTTTGGATCCGGAAAACAAACGGGTTCGCCTTTTTCAGTCAATTCACGGTAGAGGTTTGTACAACCGAGATAGAAACTTAGCTCAAAGCGTAGATTTTCAAAATAACTGAGAATATGGTCAGCCGACTTAGCCACCGCATTTGCTGCTGCATTTATGCCCCTGCCCCTGAGTTCTTCCAGAGCTTTGAACCCGGCTTCATCTCGATCCGGTATCACTATGGTATTTACCGAATGCCTATGGGGAAAGATCTTTTTAATTCGAGATGGTTTATCGATCTGATGCTTGTGAAGTCTGTAGTCCCGGCCCTTATTGCCTTCGCCAAGCGCAGCTGAGATCAATACACCGTCGCTAAACCTAAGTTGCCGCAGATGCTGATTAATAGTATCCAGATACTGCTGCGTAAGCTCCTTCATAATTTGAGAGTAAAAATATGCGAAACCTTGCGAATTAAACTTTGAACTATTGGTGTTTGCAAACTTATACAGTTGAATCAATCTATCCGACAAAAATTTCAGCTGCTGAAGGGCCCTGTGCAGGGTAATTTCAGGATTTTGCTTACTAAAATATCCAATTCCGAGGAAACTGACCTTACTGACTCCCTGCAAAGTCTCACGGACACTCTGATATAACTCCCGAATCGTATCTTCGTGAGCCAGCACCTCCTTGAGAATCTCCTGGCGATATTTGATCTGAGCCGGAGACTTCAAGGACTGCATCAATACTTTCTTGACCGTCTCCAAGGTGTAGTCATCGCCCCGTGACATTATCGACAAGATCTGGCCAAACTCCAGGTCTTGGACCAAATCATCGAAATTTACCGGGGGCGGTGCACTACGGTCAAAGTCTCCGTTCTGAAAGAGAAGATTAGCTTTCATTAGACTTGGCTCCTCTCAACCTCCGGTAAGTGAGACCATACTTTTCAGCAATTGCAAGAGCATAAGCCAGTCCGTTGGCATCCTGTACCACAATTGAATAGGTGCGCTTTGTTGGATCATCTGGCTCCACTGTTGACATCAGGCTTAGGGTGGCATCCCCAATAGAGGCCAACTCGTCTACAAAGGTAACACATATACATATCGCGCCTAGGTTAATTATCTGGCTGAGCACCGCATGACCAAGTAACTTCGAATCCTCCAGTGTGGTGTCACCAAAGCTTTCATTCATGATTATCAGACTGCGCCCAGTTGCCTGGTCAAGTATCTTGTGAATACGTACCAGTTCATCCTCCAACTTCCCCCGTAGATCATCAAGATTCTCCTCCCGCTCGAAATGAGTGAAGATCTGGTCAAATAAGGGAAGGGTTGCCTTTCTTGCTGGGACCGGACATCCTAATTTGCTTAGATAACTGAGCTGGCCAAACGCCCTGGCAAAGGTGGTCTTCCCACCCGAATTTGGCCCGGTAATCACCGCTACTTGCTTGGGAGGCTCAAGCACCAGATCATTAGGTACCACAGATTTCCCATCGCCAACCACTTTTTGAGCCAACGCTATATCGAATAGCCCTCGAACTTCTACACACTTCATGTCTTTAAGAAGTTCGGGAAATGAAAATCTGACAGCAGTCCGGTCTAGCTTGGATATGTAACCAAGGTAAGAAATGTAAAACTGAAGCTCTCTTTCCACACTCACTACTGTTGGATCTGCGTAATTAATATTTGATGCCACAAAGCTTTGAATTTCGTCGAACAGCAGTGGCTGCATATTGACCACAATCTCGAGGATCTTTTCCTCGACAGGATTCATATCAGGCCAATTTGGGAAGTTGACAGTATATTCGTTGACCGAGCCATGTCTAAAACGCTCAAACGTCTCCTCGACCTCAGCACCATAGTCAGTTT
>JAKBSX010000135.1 GCA_021844725.1 Actinomycetes bacterium
TCCGTTTATTGAGGTTGATAATCCACTGCGTGTAGGGTGAAGCCCTCCCCAGCACTCAACTGATGCTGATTGCCTAACCTGAGCCTTGGCGCTCTCAAGTTGAAAGTGATTTATCAGTTCAAATTTGCCGAGATGAAAGAAGTCCCTGATTTTTGAAAACACCGACATCGCTGAAGGTGCCCCATCGCACCCCAGCAGAAAGGCAACTCTTTCACTCTCTATGAGTTGATCCTCGAGCAACTGGAAAACTTTGCCGATCTCATAAAATCGCGCCTCCCGCTCACCCCGGTTTGCATTGAACCTCAAGGCCCGAATCAATCCCGGTAGAAGGGAACCGCGGAGAACCGACTCCTCCTTGGTCAGTGGATTATCAACCTCAATAAACGGACCTGGATTATTATAAAGCTCCTGTTCTCCAGGTGAAAGCAGGGTGGCTGACCAGGCTTCATAAAACCCCATTCCAATAGCCAGGGAGCCAAGCTGACGACGGAAACGCTGCTTAGGAGTAAGTTTTCCAGTCAGCTTGGAATAAGGCCTCACCTTTTCGATGTTCCTGTAACCGTAGTGCCTGGCGATCTCCTCAATGACATCCACTTCCCTCTCAACGTCCGGCCTATTGGTGGGAACCCGAAATTCAATCACATCACCTTCAACTTTGCTGGCATGGAAATCAAGTCCGACAAGCAAAGTTGAAATCTGCTGAACTGAAAGCGAGATCCCGAGAAGCTGATTCACCCTGGAAGCACGAACAGTTACCGAGGACGAAGAAGTTGACAACGGCTGGGATATATCGATTACTTCAAGGGGCTTCTGACCGAGCATTTCGGAGAATCGGGAAAGAACCGTCTCGATTATGGCAGGGTCAACGCCTCTTTCGAATCTGGCCGAAGCTTCGGAGCGAATCCCCAACCGCTTCGAAGTCCTGGCGATAGTCATTGGATCAAAATGCGCTACCTCAAGCAGAACCTCAGTAGTGGAGGCAGTGATCTCCGATTCCGCGCCACCCATGATCCCCGCCAAGCCAACCGCCCTGTCGCTTCCATCCGCAATTACCAAATCTGTTGACTCTCTGCCCCTCGCATCGGGCAAACCCAGGACGCGTTCAACACCATCAAGCGTCTTAAGTTTTTCCCCATTCTGTGCCAGACGAACAGAAATCGCTCCACCATCAAGTCGGCTGGCATCATATGGATGAGTAGGCTGACCCAACTCAATCATTAGGTAATTTGATATGTCTACAATCGGCGACACCGGCCTCATGCCCGCCATTTCAAGCCTGCTGGCCACAACTTTAGAAGTGGGAGACGGACTCACAGCACTAAAACGAGCAACCACAAGACGATCGCAATATGCGGGGTCAATCACCTTTACCTTTGATAACAGCTCAGGACTGGCTGTCACATTGATCTCAGCCGGGTTCACGCCTGGCTTGTGAAATGGCATCTTAAACCAGGCAGCTAGATCCCGGGCAACTCCCATAACACAATTTGCATCAGGCCTATTGTTTTCAATTGCAAGATCGAAGATCACCTCGCCCGAGATTCCCAGGGCCTCTCTAATAGGAGTTCCCGGCTTAAGATCTCTTGTGAGAATCATGAGTCCACTCTGATCTGAACCAAGTTTCAGCTCGCTGCCAGAGCACAGCATGCCATAAGATTCGATTCCACGCATCTTCCTCTTGGCTATAGCAAAGTCACCGGGGAGGACCGCTCCAATCTTAGCCAGCGGCACCTTATCACCAACTTCAAAATTGAAGGCCCCGCAGACGATTTGGACTAGGTCCTTCTCATCAGCCCGGACCATAACTTTTCTGATCTTGTCGGCACCTTCGATCGCTGATATCTCGACCACTTCTGCCACTACCACGTTATCGAGTCCAGCCCCGATCCTCTCAACCCCCTCGACAACCAAACCAAGATCATTCATCGCATCCACAATCAGTGACAAAAGCTGAGCAGAGGGGCTGGCCACAGTGGCGCCCTCCGGCTCAAGTGAACCAAATTCAGCAAAGTCACACAGCCAGGAATAGGGAATCTTCATCTATAAGGACCTCAACACTAAAATTGACGGAGAAATCTGACGTCATTGTCTAATAGAACCCGCATATCAGAAATTGAATGGCGCATCTGGGCAAGCCGGTCAATTCCGAAACCAAAAGCGAATCCGCTCCACTCCTCGGGGTCAAGCCCCACTGCGTTGAATACATTTGGATCCACCATTCCACAACCACCAAGCTCAATCCATCCGGTTTGGGAGCAGGTGCGGCAGCCTCCACCTTCACAAATAGTGCAGGTAATTTCAAACTCCGCAGAGGGCTCAGTGAACGGGAAAAAAGCCGGCCGCAGCCTGGAAACAATATTGGGACCAAAGATCGCTTGAGTAAATGTCTCGATGGTGCCGGCCAAATGACCAAAGGTAATTCCCTTGTCCACCACTAACCCTTCAATCTGGTGAAATGCCGGGGTATGCCTCGCATCAGCGGTATCTCTTCTAAACACCCTGCCCGGCATCACCGCATAGATAGGAGGTTGTCTACTCTGCATAACCCGAATTTGAACCGGCGATGTATGAGTGCGAAGCAGCATCGACTCCGGCTCCCGGTAGCGAAGATAGAAACTGTCCTGACCCGCCCTGGCGGGATGATAGGGGGGTATATTGAGGGCCTCGAAGTTATACCAGTCGCTTTCAACTTCAGGTCCCTCCTCAACCGTGAATCCCATTCCCACGAAAACGTCCTCAAGCTCCTGGCGGGTACGGGTAATCAGGTGCATTCTGCCGGCAAAAAAGTTTGAGTCTGAGATTATCTCCGAGAGATCGATCTTTTCGACTGCCAACTCTTCTTCCCGCCATTTTTTCATTAACTGCGATAATGACTGTTCAAATTCGGCTTGAAGTTCAGTCCTTGCCTGATTTATCAGTGCCCCTGCAGTTCTGCGCTCCTCCGGATCCAGTGCACCCAAATGCCTATTGAGCTGCGCGATTGTCCCTTTTTTGGACAGAACCGAAGCTTCAAGCTCCTTTAGCTGACCCAGGTCTTTCACCAGTTTCAACTGAGAGTGAAACCGTGACTTCAAGGTCTCTATTTGGCCTGCTATTTCCTCTAACAAATTTTCCGGCACCAACCTAGACTCCCACCCGCACCAATAAAACGGCTCCCCGGCATGGCAACAACCATCACTTGAATGGAGATACTGATACAAACTAGCCTGTTATTTACATCGGCTGGCAGTCCCCAGCCAGCATTTTCCTGGAGTTAAGTGGATATTAAACTAACCAACTTGTCGTTGACGTGAAGCCTCAAACATCACAATTGAAGCGGCAACAGCCACGTTCAGCGATTCCGCCCTATCGTCGATGGGAATCTTCACAAATGAATCCATCATCTCAGTCCAGATTGACTCAAGACCATTGGCCTCGTTTCCCACTACGATCGCAATTCTGCCAGACAAGTCACAATCCCAGCAGCTTGAGTGCGAATGTGACGAAGTACCAATCAATCGGTAATTATTCGAATGGAGAAAGTCGTATACCTCTCCGAAGGAATCAACAATAGAAATTGGGACATTGAAAAGTGCACCGGCGCTGGAACGCACAGTTTTGGGATTGTATAAATCCACACTTTGATGACACATAATTAGCGCAGAAGCACCCGAGGCCAAAGCGGAGCGGATAATGGTTCCAGCATTACCGGGATCCCTTACACCAGCCATCACCACCACAAATGACCCAAGCGGAAGCTGATCCAAACCTTGGTCCACAAAATTAGCAACCGCCATCACACTTTGGGGAGTTACGGTGTCGGCAACTCTCTCCATTGTCCCTTTTGCCACTTCATAAGTACGGTAACCGAGCTCAGAAGCAGTACTTACCACTTTTCCAACCAATGCGTCGTCTGTTTGCTCGAAATAAACAGCTTCAATTTCGATCTGGGAATTGAGTGCCGAAAGAATCCCTCGGCCTCCTTCAATAACAAACTTTCTTTCCACCTCGCGCAAAGTGCGCCGACGAAGAAGCCTCCGCAGGCGCACAACACGGTGATGTTTAGCTGAAATGGCGATACTTGCCGTGGCGGGTCCTACTGGCTGGCGACGCTCAGCGCAGTGCGCGCCTTTTCCACCAGGACTGCAAAGGCCCCGGGGTCGCTAACCGCCAGATCCGCCAATACCTTGCGATCAACAGTTATATCAGCTGCCTTCAATCCCGCCATAAATCTTGAGTAACTGATACCGTTGACCCGGGCCTGTGCATTTATTCTTTGGATCCACAGCTGACGGAATTCACCCTTCTTAGCCCTACGGTCTCTGAACGCATACGCCATCGAGTGGAGCACTTGCTCATTTGCCGCCCGGAAACTGCGTGACTTATTCCCATAGTAACCCTTAGCCTGTTCAAGTACCGCTTTATGATGCTTCTTGGCATGAACTGCCCTTTTAACTCTTGCCATTTATATTCTGCTCCTGACCTACTAAAACTCAACCAATTTTCAAAGCGTTACATGCCCAGTAATTTGCGGACCTGACGAAGATCTCCCTTAGCAACATCAGCCTCACGTCCGAGACGTCGAGTACGGATTGATGACTTCTTCTCTAAAAGATGCGAGCGATTAGGCCTTCTGCGGCGTAATTTACCCGAGCCTGTAATTTTGAACCTTTTGGCTGCACCTCGGTGAGTCTTCATCTTGGGCATACTTGTTCACTCCTTGATTTCCTGGCTAAGTGCCAAGGTCTTCCATTAATTGCTTGCTTTCGTGTTACCGTAACCTTGGGTTACAAATCTTATCTACGCCCCATTTGAGGAATTGTTTTCCTCAGTCTTCTCTGCAGGGGATTTGTCGCCTTTTGGCTTTGCCGCACTCCGCTTATCCGGCCCAAGCACCATGATCATATTTCTTCCGTCAAGCTTGGGCATAGATTCGACTTTGCCAACGATTTGTGCCTCTTCAGCTATTTTGTCCAGGATGTTTTTACCCAACTCAGGATGGTAAAGTTCACGTCCGCGAAACATAATCGTGATCTTTACCTTGTGTCCCTCTTGAAGAAACTTTATAACCTGACGAGTTTTGGTATCGAAATCGCCCGAACCGATCTTGGGACGGTACTTCATCTCCTTGATCTGAGTATTCATAGATTTACGGCGGGACTCTTTAGCCTTTTGAGCTGCATCGAACTTGTATTTACCGTAATCCATAATTCGGCAGACCGGTGGGTTAGCCATGGGCGCCACTTCCACCAGATCCAAATCCAACTGCCTGGCTAACGCCATGGCCTCGGAAAGACTTTTTATCCCTAGCTGTGTACCTTCTGGATCGACGAGACGAACCTCTCTGGCCCGTATGCGCTCGTTGATTCGAGGCTCGTTAGTTGTGGGTGCGACTATTCGGCATCACTCCTTCAAAAACAACTGCAAAATCTCTCTTACAGTTTCAACCGTGCATGAAAAAGCGAAGACCAAGAAGGAGCCTGCTAATATCGACCCTGCCTACCAGATGGCGACAAGGTGGGAGCATAGCCTGCTTGCCCCGCTTTCTCATTAAACTACCGATGTAGTCTAACAGTAGACGGCCTACTTACCTACCTCCGAGGAGATTAACTAGATGACGGACAAGGCTAACTCTCAAAATCAAGACCAGCAGCAGCCTGAGACCGACCCGGAAGACCGCGCCAAAATCGACCAACTGAGACAGGAATTATTGTCATCCCCGCCAGAAGTAGTAATTGCGAATCATTGTTTCGGGCTCTTTGAACTTGCCGCCATTTATCTAAGCAATGACCCGCCGCGGCTGCGAGCTGCAACTTTGGCTATCGACGCCTTGGCAGCTATTGTAGACTCGCTAAAAGGTAGGCTCGGAGAACACGAACAGGAAATTACCGACGCCGCAGCCCAGCTCAGACTGGCCTATATTCAGGTGTCCGCACTGGATCAGAAGCCGGAGAACAGCTAAGCCTTATCCACTGCTACCGCTTCGATTCTGCCTCCAAGAGCTGGGTATGGTGAAAAATAGACCTCTCTGCCCGGCTCGATGGTACGGGTTCCATCGCTGATCACAATGCAATGAAATGGGAACAATTCCCCGTCTGCGGACTCAATTATGCCAAGTCCCCTGTGAACATCGAACTCCCGAACCGTTCCCTTCTGACGAAATTTATAAAAGTGCAAAACCATCTCGCTCAGGGAACAATCTTAGATAACGGAATCTCCAAGATATCAGTGGCACCAGCGTCTTTAAGTGCTGGAATCAAAGTGTTTATCTGGCTTCTTTCCACCACGGCCTCAACCGCATAACCAACGTCTCCATATAACTTTGAGATAGTCGGTGCCTTCATAAATGGAATCGTATCTATCACTGAATTGAGATCGCCATCTCCAACATTCAATTTAACTAGCACGTTTCCTCTCGCCTTGAGAGCACCCATTAGAAGGGTCATGATTTGAGTCATTGCGTGCATCTTGACTGGATCCTTTGTAGCCTCAGGGTTTGCAATCACCTCAGTGTAAGACACCAGTATGGTGTCGATAATCCTCAGCCCCGCCGCTCTGAGCGCCCGCCCTGTCTCAGTGATTTCTACAATTGCATCAGCTATGTCAGGAACCTTTGCCTCAGTCGCACCATAGGACAGCATAATCTCTGCAGAAATACCCAGCGAATCAAAGTAACGCTTGGTTAGCACCGGATATTCAGTCGAAACCCTTATCCCGGAATGCAATTCTTGGGATGAACGGACCGGAGAATCATTAGCGACGGCCAGCACAATGCGGATCGGGTTCGAAGTAGCCTTGGAATAGGGCAACTCTCCCAGGCTGACTACCTCCGCTCCGCTCTCTTCGATCCAATCTCTCCCAGTTATTCCGAAATCAAACCTTCCCTCACCAACATAACTGGCGATCTCCTGGGGCCTTAAGATACGGACTTCATCTATTCTGGGGTCGTCAATTCTTCCCCTATAGTCAACCTCCGAGGAACGGGAAACCCCCAAGTCGGATTGAGCAAATAGCTCTAAAGTAGCCTTCTCGAGTGACCCTTTGGGTAGTACTAAACGCAACATTTTATCGATCCATTTCGCATAACTTTATAAATACTCAGCCGAGGATTGATCTCTTCAAATTAGCCATTTCAATTGCAGCCAAAGCAAACTCCAAGCCTTTGTTACCCAGCCTGGGGTCGCTTCTCTCAATGCCCTGCTCAATATTTTCGGTTGTGAGTACCCCAAATATAGTTGGAATACCGAACTCCAGCGCCACTTGGCTAATTTGAAGA
>JAKBSX010000136.1 GCA_021844725.1 Actinomycetes bacterium
GGCTCTTTGGGCAGATTGTTGCAAGAGATGCCGTGGACAAGACGATTGCACTAATCAAGAGTTTCAGGGAAGATTTTTCAAAACTCGGCAAGACTCAAAGATCAAAGTACAGAAAGTTCCTGGAGTCTGAGCTTGATAGGCTGAACCATTCCGAGCAAGAGAGCTCAGCTACGCAGCATAATTAATCGATTAAGATTATTCGTCTAACCGTTCGGTTGACGCTATCGTCGAGACTGCCTCTTAGCCTTTTCTTTCAGCTCTCCGACTCTCTGGTGTTGGGGTTGACTAACTGCGCGCTAGCATTTTCATGATGTTCTCGGAAATTGCAATGACTTCCGATCCACGACCTGTGGTCGCAAGGCGCGTTTCTCCTTTGAAAAACGTGAGCTTCAAAAGTCTCCTATTTTTGCAGTGATCCCAAAACTTGAAGAATTCGCTTTGGTCGATATCACAGTACGATCTGATTTGTCTTTCGGTTTTTGGCGAACCATGGCAGAATAGGAGCATCTCTAGTATGGTGTGAGCATCGTCTGAAAAGAAGGATATGTTTTCTCTTTCGTTACTTTCAGAGAAAGAGTTAGTTTGCTTAAAACTGGCTGGCAAAGTACTTGTGAGTATTGTAGATCATCAATTAAATGCGTGATGCTATTTTTTTCGTGGGGTAAGTTAGGGTAGTTTGATACGTCGCCCAAATCGGTATTAGTGCTTCATATTTAGGTTTCCTTTCTCTCTTTTTTCCTTCACTCTCCTTATCTCGTTTTCTCTTGTTTCCCTTCTCTGATTCTCAACATTGACAAACGTGTATTGGGTATTTATGACGCTTACGAGAATAAATCACGGGTAAGCGACCTTTTTGGCGCATGGCATCAAAGAAACGAAAGTAGCGGCAGAAGATACGTCAAAGCCTCCAGTCATTCTAAACAACCCTCTCGCATTTGTACTATCACTCATTGGTGGAATAGTCATTGTGCTGGGTGGGCTCTTGGGAGCTTCATTCGGATTCATCGGCGGCCCTTTTGGCTACGGAGAGATGATGGGCGGGTATGGCGGATTCATGGGTGGAATGATGGGTGGTTACTACGGCCCAGGAATGATGGGTGGATTCTATGGTGGGTACGGATTTGAAAGCTATGCTCCTTGGCTCTTTGGTCTGACAGTGATAGGGCTTGTATCTGGGGTAGTTGTTCTAGTGTCCGCTCTTTACATGCAAAACAAGCCACTCAGCGAGGGGAGGACAGCGGGAACGATCATATTGGTGTTCTCGATAATCGCGTCGCTCACGGTTGGAGGTTTCTTTTTGATCGGTGGTGTCTTGGGAATAATCGGCGGAGTCCTTGCTCTTTTGATGGTCAGGTAACCAGCATTCTCAATGTCGCAAGTTGAATATTGCATCGGTTGGGAATGATGATTTCACTATCCTGTGACCGACATGCAAACCGTCCATTTTTCCCAGACTCGGAAGTGAGGATTTCGATTGTATCTGCTACTGATACAACTGAAGATTCTTTGGCTTATTTTTGTATGAATACAGCAGGACTGTCTTCTTAACCCGCTATTGATACTTAGAAAAGGAGAGTGGAATTGTCTATTCTTCAGAAAATTTGTCAAAGGAGCATTTGTGCAATTTTTCATTTAAAATCTGACCAAGACTCTCCGGAATGAAACAGCGGTTTGGAAGGAATTATTGACTGCGAAAAATCAATGGCATCTTCAAGCGAAGATATCATCCTTTGCTTTAGAAAAGCATGGCTTCATTGGTTATCAATTGTACGGGTGAACTTTCTTATCTCCCTATTGAAACTATAGCGAAAACAATATCATATTATGAATCTAGATCTTCGGCTGGTTTAGGCGGTCACTTTAATTTGACCTAACCGTATAAGAAAGTTTAAGACTCTCTTCCTCTATCCCAACAGTGGTAGGTTTACTATGAGTTTAGTACGAGTTTTCAGAAAAAAGTCTGCCGTCTTTGTGACTCTTCTCGCTATTGCGTTGTTGCTGGCACCTACGCTTGCTGTGACTGCCTACGATGGTCACAATTCACATTCCTTGGATCATCATAGCAATGATAACTTGAAATCAACGGATCATCATACTTATTCGCTCGGAACTGTCTGTGGTGACGCGCTTGCCGGAAAATACTCAGTGTCATCATTTTCAGGGATGTCTAAATTCCACGGATGGGGCGTTAGCTTCAGTGTAAGTGATATGAGCCTGAGTGGTGGTGCATCTGGAACCGTCACATCTGGTGATGGTTCTGTGAGGGCAACCGGAGATGGAGGTAAGATACTGTCTGCTACTTTTACTGGGGTGACTGGTACATATCACATAGTCGGAGGAAGCATGCATGTGGATTTCTCGGTGAATAATTTACAAGTAGACGGTGTGTCATTAGGGACCTTGCACTTACCCATTACAATGTCCTGCAACACGCCAGATTCGTCCGTTTGACACCCGAATTCAGACGTGCGAGGAAGCTGATTGACTCGAGTTGGGTAAACGCCCGTATAGAATCTAATCCTGCTTTCAATGGGGGCTAGAGTCAGATGACTCTAACATGAATGCACAACCCTATCATAGTGGGCTATCGGCTACTTTTCTTGACTATACTTGAAGATACTTGTCACCGGTTCTAGCGGTTTCATAGGCTCCGAACTTTCAGCCACTCTACTCCAGCAGCGTGATTTCACCGTTGTTGGCATTGACAAAACCGAATCCGTCAGCCACGAAAAAAACATAGATTTCAGGAAGATTGATCTATCGATCGAGCAGCCACCGCAAGACATGATCAAAGAGTCGAGTCTTGTTTTTCACCTAGCCGCCAATCCCGAAGTCAAGATCGGTGCCGAGAATAGTGAGATCGACTTCAAGGACAACATTGTAGCTACAAGGAACCTCTTGGAATCATTGAAAACGTCGGGATTTCAGGGAACGATTGTATTTGCCTCGACCTCGACCGTGTATGGCGACGCCTCAGTAATTCCGACTCCAGAGACGTTCGGGCCGCTCGTACCTATATCGATGTACGGTGGATCGAAATTGGCCTGCGAGGCTCTTGTATCCTCCTACGCCAAATTATGTGGATTCAACGCAAAGATAATCAGATTTGCAAACGTTGTAGGCGGCACCTCTAAGCACGGAGTTATCTTTGACTTTGTGAGAAAGCTTCGAAACAATCCTACAGTTCTCGAGATACTTGGTGACGGGACTCAGTCGAAATCATACGTCCACATTACAGACTGCGTTGATGGGCTAATCGAATCTGCAAAATTTGGTGAGAGCGTCGACATATTCAACATTGGTACGGAGCAAAGGACAAACGTAAAAAAAATCGCGGAGATCGTGATCAAGGAGATGGGGCTCCCAGAAGTTGAGATCAAGACTTCAGGTGGAACAAGAGACGGCCGAGGATGGCCGGGAGATGTCAAGAACATGCTGCTTGACTGCTCAAAGATAACTTCATTTGGCTGGAAGTACCGGCTTACGAGCGACGAGGCTGTCCGAGAAGCAGCGCGTGAGATGATAAAGAAGAGCTGAATTATGCGTGCTGCCTTCTAGTACTCGTAATTGGTGTTTTTTCTAAAGGAATCCAGTAAGTAGGTTTTCAAAAGATCCTTTATTCACTTTGCTGCTTTTATCAGAAGATAGAGCCCAGCTGCAAGCATGAGCATTCCAACAAATGCTGAAACGACCTCAGTAAGATTGTAGTATCTGAACTGCGTTGAACCGCTCAAAACTGAGAGGATTAGAACCAATGTGACCGTGCCGCCTAAACGCGAATATTAGGAGACCGAGAAGCAGATCTGTTGGCCTTGCTTCTTGCTTCATTTGTTTGTAGTGCTAAACTCCCTTGATTAAAGCCTTCCATTTCTTAGGTCAACTCCTGTATCGTGTTCTCTTGATTGCTAGAGATCTCTCACGAACGGAAATTTCAATCACTCTTCCAAAGAACGATATTCCCGTTACTGTATACTACCGAAGTCGAATTTTCTAATTTGCCATACCAATTTCCAGGTAGAGGCAGTCCATATCCTGTATATGTCACGAAACCGTCTTGGCTCATCAAAGAGTAAGTTGCAAGAAGGGCCGGCCTTCCAGAATTAGTCAAACCGGAAAGATACGCATACAAGCTCAAACTAGCTGGCGAAGTCATGTTGACGTGGGCGTAATCGTTGAAGAGATAGAAGATTGTCGAATCTCCAGAGAGCACCGATCCGCTTGGAATGTACGTCTTCGTCCAGGTCTCACCACTCATTTCCGAGCTCTGGTAACTCCAATGTCCTCCCAGAATGTTGTTCCCGCCTACAACCCCTGAAAGACTGGTGTATGCACCAAAGCCGGCTATTATGAGAACGGTAAGGGCAACAACTGGCTTCATCCACTTTATCCCGGATTTTCTTAATACGAAAATAGATGTTAGAGCAATTCCAGCAAGCGCCGCAAGTCCAGGATACAAAAATATGAACAGTCTGTAGACGAAGACAACTGAACCAGTGATTCCTGAAAAAATCGCGAATCCCTCCAACCCAACTATGGCACCTACCCATGATGCGAGAAAAGCGAAACTTGTTCGTGACATCCTTGCCTGCATCACTCTGTGACCTATTAACGACAAAAACCCAACGACAAAGTACGGGATTGCGAAAACTATTATCTCACTTGGCAAGACAGGCGCCAAGGGTATCACATGCGTCCTGGTCCCTACCAAAAAAAATCACAATACCACCAACAAGTATAATCATCTCCTCAATTGGAACTAGACTCCTGGGCTTCGAAAGCGAGTAGTAGAGTACCGGTGCAACAGCGACAGCTCCAAACGAAAGAAGTGATAGGAACGTCCCAGCCTCGATCGGAAGTTTCAATCCGTACCATCCTGTGCTTGCGTAGAAAGCAAAGTAAAATACTGTAACGAGAGTAACAATTAGGGCAAGAGAAACTGGATTGCTTATCTTGACGCTGCTGTATCTGATCCTGATTCCTGCGAATACGATGCTAGTCGAGAGGAGTACCGCGAGTAGTATCAGCGTTGTAACGTGGTGAGTAATTGCAAGGGCAAGAGACACAATCCCGAAAAGAGAAAAGGTCTTCCAATCAAATTTTGAGCTGCATACGGCAAGGAAAATGCCGAGCATGAAAAATGAGAATGCCAGGGTCTGCTTCGAAGCGGAAGCCTCAGAGATGATGTAGAAGCTTGCACCAACTAGCAGAAGAGAAGAAATTGAAGCAGCGACTGAACCCTTTGACAATTTTTCAACTATGAGGTAGAACAGTGTCGTAGTGAGAAAGCTTGAGGCTGCGACAACGATGGGAATGGAATTGATAGGTTCTACTCGGAATACCAGGGAAAATGTGACTTCAAGTAAGCTTACTCCTGGCCAGAAGATATTGGATCTGTCAAATTGAGGTGCGACGCCCAGCGCGACTGGCGAGTGAGCAAGGATCTGCTCTGCATTCCTTAGCTCTCCCCACTGGTCCGTGCCGTATGGAACTCCCGTCAACAAATACGGGTACAGAGTGAGTAACACCCCTACAAGCGACGGCAAGAGCCAGAGGAGTATTCTTCTTGTACCTTCCTTCAAAGAGTAAAACGAATCCCTTTCCGATTACCCCACTTGCCCTTCATATATACGGCATTTCACAACTACGCACAGCATTTAACACGATTCAAGAGGTCATCTTCAAGGTTCTAATTAATGCTGTGTTCGCAACATTTGATCACATCAAAAAATGGAAAGAATTATGTTTCCAAGGGATCTTTCTTTTGTATACCAAAAGTCGAAACAGAAAGGGACTTGGGTGAGATATGATAAACGATTGAATGAACCAAGTAAGTGAATTCCAACTCATCCTTTGAACACTTTGGATACTCTCATAGTGAGTAGATAACATGTCATCAATCACTTGTCTGCTAGCATTTACACTCGCATTCATTCGCTCGTTTCTTCTACCACGAAACTCTTTTAGATGTCAATAGTTTAATCTTGAAGGAAATGGTTCAGTACAAATGGATCGCACTCTCGAACACTACTTTGGGAGTTTTGATGGCGACCATTAACGCAAACATCGTCCTCATATCTCTTCCAGCCATTTTCAGGGGGATAAAGCTCAATCCATTGGCTTCAGATGCGTTTCAGTATCTATTGTGGGTGCTCTTTGGCTACTTTATAGTCACGACAATCCTGCTCGTAACTTTTGGGCGAATATCAGACATATTCGGAAGAGTGAGACTATTCAATGCGGGGTTTGCAGTTTTCACCGTTGGGTCCCTCGCCCTTTTCCTTACCCCCAATACCGGAAGTCTCGGGGCTACGGAGCTTGTTTTATTCAGAGTGATCCAAGGGCTAGGCGCATCTTTTCTCTTCGCAAATAGCGCCGCGATCTTGACAGATGCTTTCCCTCCAAGAGAAAGAGGTAAGGCACTGGGAATAAATCAGATAGCGGCTATTGTCGGCTCATTACTAGGCCTCATTTTGGGCGGGGTCTTGGCGTCATTTGACTGGCGGCTCGTCTTCCTCGTGAGCGTCCCGGTTGGCGTTGTTGGCACAATCTGGTCGTACTTGAAACTCAGAGAGACCGCAAAGACGAATAGAAATCAAAAATTGGATATTTGGGGGAATATCACATTCGGAGTCGGGTTAACCCTGATTTTAATCGGCGTGATATACGGCCTTTTGCCTTATGGTTCATCCGTTATGGGTTGGGTCAATCCTTGGGTTATTGCGAGTCTCGTATGTGGTACTGCCCTACTTTTCGCTTTCCCCTTCATAGAAAAGCGCGTCCAGGAGCCCATGTTTCACTTGGGTCTTTTCAAAATTAGAATGTTCAGCGCTGCGAGTGTTTCGAGTTTTTTGAGCGCTGTAGGACGCGGCGGTGTGATGATTGTTCTCATTGTGTTACTACAGGGCATCTGGCTTCCTCTCCACGGCTACAGCTTCGTGTCCACTCCATTTTGGGCGGGCGTCTACCTGATTCCATTCCTCTTGGGCTTTGTCGCCATGGGACCTTTGAGTGGGTGGCTATCGGACAGAATGGGTGCAAGACTTCTCTCTACAGTAGGAGTGGGAATAGTTGCTGCAGCATTTCTTTCACTGAGTTTTCTTCCCTACGATTTTCAGTACCCAGTTTTTGGGTCCATGATTTTCGTCATGGGTGTTGGTGGTGGTATGTGATTTTTTTGGTAGGGACCAGGACGCATGTGATACCCTTGGCGCCTGTCTTGCCAAGTAGATCG
>JAKBSX010000137.1 GCA_021844725.1 Actinomycetes bacterium
GGAGTCGAGATTGTCGTTCCAATCACACGAAGTCGGCGGAACCTACCCTCGCATGTGGAACTCGACCCAGGTACTTCGGGTTTGAGTGAGATGAGCTACGCCAAGTGCGAGGATGTAAAATCAGTCTCCGAATACCGCCTAATAACCCGCACTGGTTTTATCGCTGAAGAAGCCAGCTTCCAGATCAGGCGTGTACTTGGATTTCTGCTCGACATGTAAAAACGAGTACTCCCGTCTATTTTGTGTTAGAAGCCACTCGTGAAACAATCTCGGGGAGCATCTCCTCCACAGTTGCTCTGGTTCTTTCCCACAGTACCGGACTAGTGAATTCCGGCTTTCGACGTTCAAGCTCCAAGCGTTCGATGACCCAGGCTCGTACAAGCTGGGTAACTCCCATACCTTGACTATCCGCCATTTCTCTAAGCTCCTCAACCACCTCTTGCGGTAATCGCAAGGCGAAGGATTCCTGCGGAGTTCCGGGCCGCTTCATTGGAATTCGGCGCAAACTCGACAATGGAAACTCTTCCAAATCGTAATACTCTCTAATTTCCTCAGTGGTCTGTTCCTTCTTCTGTTTCATCTCTTAGCCTCTCTGTATTCTCTACGTTCTCTGGCAGTCATTGGGTTCTCTGGCGGTCATTTGGCGAGCGGTCACCACACATATGCGACTCCCCCAGAAGTAGACTTATCAATTACAACGAGAAGATACCTCCCGCTTCCGCTCACTCCAAACACCAGCAGCCTGCCCCGCCGGTGTGAGCCATCTGTGGCAAAAATCGCGTTATCACCGAATGCAACATCAATGACTTCCTGACTTATGACTCCATGACGAGCGATATGCGCCTCGTTGGACTCGTCCCATGGGAGCTCAACTAATTCCACTCAACCTTCGTATCACATCGTATTACGGTCTAATAGGCGTAGAGGAACCTGGGTATCCGCCTCCACACTTTCGCCACATCTTAATTGTGCTCCCTTGGTCAGGGCAATCAAACGGCGAACTATCGCCCTTGGATAGTTTTTCGGATGTCCTTGATTAAAAGGACTAGGTGGAGACTGTCGGTAGGGCTGTCTTCAAATTCCGGCACAAGGTGACGGTAGAATCCACGTGCTTCTGTCGACTCAGCATGGACGATTAGACCTCGACACCCGATGGCATCAGAGATTGCCACAAGACGCAAGATGACATCCTGTAAAAGACCATACCCTAGGCCTCGACCCTCATGCTCAATATCCACGCCCAGACGGGCGAGCAATGCGACGGGTTGAGGATAACGTCCAGCACCCTTCAAAAGACGCCCAGGAGCGTCTTTTGCATCAATTTGGGCCATGCACCATGCATAATAGGCAACAACTCTGGTGCTGTTGTGCGCTGTCACAACGAAGACACGGGTTGTTCCAGTATTCGCAGCTTTACGGGCATGTCTACATAACCACTCAGTCTGCTCGGTCGAACTGCAACGGAACTGCGTCAAGTCGTGATGGCCCGCTAGTAGTTCAGGGGGTGAGTAGCCCTCGCTCACTCGGAGAATGGAGACGGTTTCTGCATCAATCGCCTAAGACCAGGAAGGTCTCTGACGGAACGTGAATTGATAGCTTCCCACTCCTCGACTGCAGACGCATCTAATTCAAAGCGGTCACGATCAGCCAATATCCGTTTGGCCGCATCACAAGCCTGACTGATCACAAACTGGGACAAAACTACTCCGGTGGTCGCAGCTGCTCGAACGATCAACTCCCGCTCTTCTTCTGTCGTTCTCAAATCCAATCGGCGACTTCGTCGTCGAGACTCAGTCTCCATATCTTGCTCCCTACTTATCATTTATTCTGTACGGCCATTGTACACCTATTTCCGTTCCCGTACAACCGGATCTTCACCGCCAGTTCCGCCTGATCCACCAATGGACAGAAAAAGTGGGGAAAACCTGTGTTCGGCTTCCGCCGGAATTATCAAATGCCAGCTTAGATTGGCGGCCAACTCGACCGACCAGACAATACCATCTTCCATGCGTTGGTGGATCGCCGGGACACGCTAACTTTTGCAACATTACCAGCATAGACACATCTGAATATACATTTTCCCAGCTAGAGAGACACCTTAGACCGCGTAAATCATCCCTAAACACTGATCTCTTTACCGAACATCAATTCTCTGAAACGTCAGCAGCACCTCCGTGCGTTCCTTGGCAGTCAAGACGCCAGCAAATGGAGAGCTACTTCTCATATCGATGGCATGCTGCTCATGAGATAACATCATGGCATATAGGTTCGATCATCCTTGACCAGAAGCCAGTGCATCATCTAAAAGCTTGACCCATTCTCCAAGATATATGTCGTTTCGACGTTCATTGAAGACCATACCTGCCCAATCCCTGGCATCTTGAAGGTAAACTCGCCAATCGGGTGAATGCGCTAATTTTGCTTGGATAGCCTCAAAAAGTGCCAAGCTTTTTACATCTTGTCGCTGAAGCACCTGCTCACCTGCTACGTCCAGTTGAAACCTCTTGCAAAACTAAAAAATACAACTGACAACGGTAAGCTGTCCAACAAATGCTGGGTGTCCGTTTGGGACACCCAGCATTTCGCTCCTCTGACCAACCTCCCTGTATCAGATACAGGGAAACCATCATCCTGAGATCAGGCAACCCGCTGCAGGTTGGCCGGGCTTTCGATAGTCTCAGCCTCGTCATTGAGCTTACGTCCAAGACCGCTCAACATTCCGAGAGTGACAGTAAATACGTGAGAAATTCCACCAAGGGCAATTCCGGTCAGTGTCACAGCCACCCATTGGGCTCGCATAGGCACATTCCCAAATAACGAAACCCCCGGCAACACGCCAGGCTCAGTAGTATGCTCACCCAGCCAAAACAGTTTAAACATGCAAGCCCACAACAACTGGCCCAACCCGTCGATCTGTGAAATCGAATTCATCCAGCCAAGCACCAAATCCGGCTTCTACTTGAGAGCCTACGGCCAATACTCGGGCACCGGCACCATAACCGAAAACGGAAAAACTGTCTGGTCTGGCTTCCTGGGCTATCGCTGGTCCAACACTCCGGCCTCTGTACAAGTCCCGGTTGCAGTTCTTGAAGCCGTCAATTGCGTCACTGCAGCCTGCGCCAATGCAGGGCTTGCACCGATGGATTACAACTGGGTCCCTTATGGACCAGAGAAGCCCTAAAGAGGAGGAGAATCATGAGACGTCATCGGCAGCGGCAGATAAAAGAAAACAAGCCGCAAATCGTTCATTGCACAATGATTGAAGCGCGGGAGTTTCTCACCGCGGCAATTGCTAGAGATCGGGAGATCGCTGGAATGATAGAAGATTCAATCACTGACCTGCGATTTCAGCTGAGTGAAATCTGGGCAGAGTATGTCACTTTTCTACGGACCGAATTTGGCGAAGAAGAGACAATTGACCACTGGCGACTCTTCTGTGAATACAGCACAGTTGCTGCAGAACTGGAGTGCCAATAATGATTCTCGCATCAATAATCTCAGACTTGAATCCCATTCATGACGCACAGGCAATTGGCAATGACGTTTGGCATTCGCTCGCAAACGGAATTTCCCACGCGATCCTTGACGCTCTTGCTGCCATACTCAAGGCAACAATAAATCTCGTTCTCTACGGCATGCAACACACAACTCCGCAGTTTGCCCACACCAAGTTCAACCCAGTTCAGCCCGCACTTTTCTCGCCCGTGTGGAGCGTGATGGTGATCGTGGGCATCACTCTTGCGGTACTCATACTCTTTATCGGAGTTATCTCAGCGATTATCAAGGGCGAAACCGGTTTGCTTGGCAAACAGCTCATTTTCGGACTTATAGCAGTAATGGCCATGGCATCGCCGGTTCCCCCAATCCTCGCTCAGGCTATTTTTGGAGAGATAGATTTTTTCAGTCATTACATCATGTCTGCCTCTCTCACACTTGCTCACACCACTGCTGCCGCTGCTGGGCAAAGCACAATTGCAAAAATAACCACCCTGCTCACCCCTGGCTATGTACCAGCTGGCGGTTTACCAGTAGTTATGTTTGTAATCATTGGCATTATTGCAGCTTTGGCCTCTGTATGTGTTTGGTTTGAATTGGTTGCTAGAGAAGCCATCTCGTACCTCATCATGGGCCTGTTCCTGTTGGCTCTAGCTGGCCTATTCTATAAAGGCACATCAAAGTGGTTACGCAGAGCTATAGAAGGGCTTTTGGCAGTAGCTCTCGGGCAGATGATCATCGCAGTACTCATCGCATTCGCTATGTCATCACTACTGAGTGCAGCACGAACAATCTCTATAACAGATTTTACGTTGTTTTCAATATTTATGTTTTTAGCAGCCCTTGGCCTACCTATAGCCATGAGGGTCGCACCAATGGCGTTCGAGTTTGGGGAAGCTGCACTTCATTCAAGCTCTCTTGCGAGCTCGGCAAGAGGAGCAGTAGCGAATCACACAACTGGACCAGCCAAAGCAGCTCTTACTCAAAGACTCCATGCACCGCTAGTCAACAAGATAAGTGGCAACAATGGTAAACCTGGTGGTAGATCTGGTGGGGGTGGATCGGGAGGTAGAACCCTGCGGAACAGTCTGACAGAAAATATAGTATCCGCTGCGGAAATAGGTTCTGCAGCCAAGAGCGCTAACTCAAACGGTAACGGTAACGGTAACGGTAACGGTAACGGTAACGGTACTGCTAACAGTACTCCTGGCAGCAATATCAGACAGCAATCAAATAACGGCAAAAGTGGAACTGGTCAGACCCCAAAGAACTCGACGGGGACAAAGGGTACACCAGGTTCTTCTGACGGACCTCCAGAAGATCCACCACCTCCACCGCCCAGACGTCCACGGCCAAAACCACCGGGTCCACCACGACCACCAACTGGAAGTGTCCCCGCATGAGTTCATCATCAGTTTTGCTTGATCTATTGCACCAACCAAATTACATCGATGAACTCGAGTATTTTGCAACAGCCAACTTAGAAAGCCTCAGCGGATGGGAACTCGAAAAACTTGCGCCAGCTATTGATGATGCTATTTCAGAACTAACTCTAGCTATACAGCTAGACGCCGCTGTGGGCATCGAATTCGAGGAGATGTTCCTTCAAAACATTACAACTATCGTTGGCAAACTGGCTCTTCAAATGGGGAAAACTGTCCACAAGCTTGTGGCGAGTACTTAAAGAAAGGAACTACTGATGGCAGAAAGTTTAACGAGATGCGTGAGTTTTTTCAAAAATGGTTCGACGAACATGGGTTTGACCCCTCATCGAACGATTATCAAATTGTTCATCACGAAGTGGCCTGTGACGGAGATCCGCACACCCACACGCATCTAATCGCAGTGCCTAAGAAAAAAGGAGAACAATCATGACATATCGTACTAGCTGGGATTATATCTATGATGCCATGGATCCCTCGGCACTGTCAGCCAAGCCAACGCTCATCGAAAATTTTCTCGATGAGCTAGAGTATGTCCAGAAATTAAATGAGCTGCTGTCTCTGGTGTCATCTCAACTCGATGACGCCGAACTAGGTCAGGCCTGGACGGACACCGCTTCGTTTCAGGTGACAATCCAAGACTTTTATGAATCCGAATCTGAGCAGTACACCGCGGATCTCGATGAGCAAGTCACCGACCTGCTGCTGAAAACCCTCGTGCAGCGCAAGGCCATTGAGGCCGAGGTCGACAGACGTGGCTTGCGGTACGCATTTTCAGGACTGAGCGCGTGGGAACCCGATTACGACCACGTCTCCCGAGGCACACTATATCCTCATCTACCTGCAGATATAACATATGTGAGCGTTTACACTACGAGATAATTAAACATACTTTGCTTCCGTATGCAAGAGAGAAACGAGGTGAGAAGATGGCTACAGTCGAACAAAGGATCAGGGACTACATTGCTTCGTCATCTGATGCCGCATTTCTAACCAGTGAGTTCATCCGTTTCGGGAGCAGGTCCATCGTTGCCCGCACCCTCAGAAAGCTAGTAGCTGATAAAACCCTCTACCGTGCCGGTTATGGGGTTTACACGCCTTCCAGGACATTCACTGATGAACCCTACGCTGGGTTGAAGATCCAAAAGTTCGACAACTCAGCAGTAGCAGAAGACTTCTTGGTTAAAATGGGCGTAGACCCGAAGCCAGGGAAGCTGGTACGCGAGTACAACGAGAGACGGTCTACCCAAGTGCCCCCATACGCAATCATTGATGTGGGGAAGAGCCGGATCCGTAGAAAACTCTTTTACGGAGGTATCAAGTATGAGAGGTCTTAGGGGCAATACTTGGCGTACTTGGCATATACTAAAGATATGGCAATGGACATGACAGACAACAAAGAACTTACGGTGACTGAGGCTCGAGACAATTTCTCTCAGTTGGTCAATCGTGCGGCCTTTGGTGGAGAGGTCACCTTTATTCATCGGGGTCGGAACCACGAGACGGTAGCGGCAATTGTCCCGGCTGGTCTAGTCGAGCAGTACGAGGCTCTCTTGGATCAGGAGGACGGGCGGATTGCAATGGAACGTCTGGCCGATCTCAAAGCCGGAAGAACCAAAGCGATTCCAGCGGCAGAGGTTAGGCGAAATCTCGGCCTTTAGTGACAGAACCTCTGTTTGAAATCCAATACGAACCAAGAGCGGAAAAAGAGTTAGCCAAACTCGATCCGCCTGTAGCCAGACGCTTGTTAGATGCGATTGATCGCCTGGGCGAAGATCCCAGACCCAACAAGTCTACGCGGCTTAAAGGTTTCAGTGGGTTATGGCGGTGGCGGGTTGGCGATTATAGGATTGTCTACGCAATTAGAGACACCGAACTGATCATCTTAGTAGTAGAGATCGGACACCGGGGAGAAATATATCGGAGACTTTAGGGAGAGAGCGTCATGGCAAGGACAAAAATTATTGGGAACTCAGCGAAAGTTGAGCTTTAGTTTCTTACCGTCCTAAAGCTTCTTGGAGTAAAGGCTGAGCGTATTTTGGTAGGGGATCTTCCGGGTAATAGTGCTCAAAGACCCTTACAGCTTCTTCTGTTTTCGTAATACCCAACTTGCGGCACAAAAAGGCAATGTCTTCCCCATCGAGACGGGGGCGAGAAGCTCTTAGTTTCATTGCTAACATCATCTCCGCCGATGCAGCTGTAATTCTCACACCCCCTTTTGTCGCAATTGGAATTGGAGATGGATCATCTACTACTGGTGAAATGAACATAGAAGCATGATCATTAAGCCACT
>JAKBSX010000138.1 GCA_021844725.1 Actinomycetes bacterium
GAGTCGGGATTTGATATTCATATTGGGTCGACACCAGGAAGAATGGCCTATCAACTTCGTTCCTTCTCTCATCGGCCATGAGCGGCTTGAGTTGCGCGATTATACGATCCCTGTCTAGTGGGCGGACACGACCTGTCAGTAGTATTACATCCGCGATTTCATTCGTAGCTGAAACGATTCTTTCGAAAATGCATCTGGCAAGATTAACTCGATTAACTATCACTGCAACTCGCCTAGCCTCAGGATATGCCCCTAAGTCGCCTCTCCTTTCTTTCTTCCTTTGGAATCCCTCATCCGCGACAGGGAGTCCTGCAAGGTGCAAAGCTTGAGTTACGAATTCGCCGGCATAATCTCCTCTTGCTTCAACCAAGGCGGTTCGCTTATGCGCAGAAAGGCGCCTCAGAAATACTGACGTCGTCCCAATATGAATATCAAATCCCGACTCGGGAAAGCAATCGGCAGGTTTGTCTTTGCCTGGAGTCGCTGAGAGCCTGACTATACCAAAAGGGGCAAGGCGCTTCCAAGAAAGCTTCTCACCAATAGTATGAACAGACGCCAAAGTATCTTCGAACGGTTTCGAAAGGTGCACTTCATCCAATATCCATAATGCATCTGAGCCTAGAAGCCCCGCATGAACTGGCCACATTCGTTTTGAGACACCATACCCACGAAATAAGAAACGCGAGCCCGCCTGATCGATGGTGGAGACCAAAACCATTGGTTGTGAAGGGGAACGAACAAAGTCTCTTTCTTGAGGTGTACCTCCGCGGAGCCTTACAACGCTAAGCGGTGGATTACTCGGTCCCGCCAGCAGTCTTAAGTTATCACTGACGGATCTTAAAACGTCCTGTGTTGGGTTGGTCAAACATTCTGCGATCTTTTTCGCGCGTTCGAAAGCGGCGTCAACAACGATGCGCCTGTCGATCACGAATAATATGCGAATTGGTGCGCAACGTGCTTCCTTCTTCTTCGCTTCGCAGGCTATGTGAAAAACGGCAATATCGATGAGACCTGTTTTTCCGGCGGCAGTTGGTAGATCAACTAAGGCTGGCCACCTCCCTTTATCTATTACCAGCTCCGCAAGGTGGGACTGCCAAGGAAAGGGCTGGTACCCATGAATGGCTTGGAAGAACGCAGAGAAATCATCCTTTGTTAGGTCAGTCATGTTATCTCCCCTTGGACAAGAGGTAGACAGAAGCCCAAACCACGGAAACGACCCGCCCCAAGAATAAGCGGACCGACTATTGGGCGAGGAAATCTCAGAACAAGGTGCATCATTGGCCTTTGACGATATGGACTTCCATTGGGAAGCGAATCAATGACCTCTTTTACCGGAGGAGCACCCTTTACAGGTGAGTGTCTGTGAGTTTCAATTTCAAGCTCGGTCACATCATCACGGAGGAGGCCAACGTTAATGCACGCCGTCGTAACAATATCGGCAACTCCAGATCCTCTTTTGTCTTTGGGATATCTATCTAAGACAGCAGGGAGTACAGTACCCCATACTTTGGATGGTCCCAAATACCGATCGAAGCGCAGAGAGGCCTTGTCTGATAACGCGCCTAGCCTGATCGACCAGGATCCACTATTGCCAAAATGCAATAGTCCGGTTCTCTCCATTCCACCGAGAAAAGTCGAGAGTGTAGCCAGTGCAGTCTTACGCTCCGAATCAATGACTTGCTTTGGCCAGACAAGTGCTACGCCCATCAAGCGACCTTCTGAAAAGTTCCATCCAACGTCCGCTAATGGAAGTATTGCCAGATGGGGTCCCTCTATTGGGTTCCTCTGGCCATCATGGCCAGAAATCAAGCTTGGGATACTGATTCCCTTTGGTACGCAAGTGAGCAATGCATCGCGAAGCCTCTTGGCTACTATCGGAAATGAAGAGAGCTCTGGAACAAAGCCGCCATCGTCAGAGAGCACTGTTACGTTGCGTCCATTGAACAAGGTGGATGGGTTTTGGCCTGCACTTTTGGGTTCAAATGTTCTTGTAACAAGGGACTGGGAAGGTCTGACTATTCTTCCTTCATCAATAGATCTCAAATAGCGATTGCGCAAGTGCAACAAACGACCCTTATGCGGAAGACGAAGATGTTTGGAATCAACGAGCCATTCGAGATTTTCCGCCATTGTCTCGCCATCTTTCACGTCGCTGACCGTGACTCTTACCAAGGAATGGGGGTGGCCCAGATAAGTGACCTCATGAGCAAGTCTGTTCAAAGCGTTCAGATGATACTCTAAACCCGTCGCTTTTGACCACAAGTATCTAACAATTGCCCGTTCAGATGCCGGGATTATCGTCGGAAAGGTACGGGGTTGCTTGTTCTTTCTGAACTCAGGTATCACCAACATCGCATCGCCTGTATTCTTCGGAAACTTTCCACTAGATTTGACAGAGGTGTGAGCATCGTTAGGCGGCACGAACACCGTCACGAGATCGCGAAAGTGACCAAACGGTGCTGAAATAGTGAGAGTGGAATGATCCAGCGTTTCCAACCATTCTAAAGCGATAGTTTCATCTTCTAAATGCACTTCGTTGCGTCCCCAGGAAGCGACAAGAGCTTGAAATAATCTGTCTGGATGTGGTGGCCATTCAGATCTTTCGTGGTTCTGGGGAGAAGCAGCAACTGAAACGCCTGTCAAGAATTCAACTTCAATTGATAGCATAAACTCAGCTTCACACTGACGCTTTCGGCTCCTCCTCTTCTCCTTCGAATGCTTTAGCTCGAGATAGCGCGACGAGTTGAACTAAGCGTTCCTGGGGGGTGAGGCGCAATGGTTCCTTATCCCACGGAAATCCCGCTTCCATTGACTTCGATGTCGTCTCCCTCAAGAGATGCAGAGCAGAATCTGCATCAATTTCAACGCTCTCAACGTCTCCGTTAACCTTTACTATTTCAAATTGAGATTCCTTCTCTGGCGAAAGGTCACAACGTGAACGTAGAGCATAGCCTCTTGTATCTTGTTGAGTAACTGCCGTTAGAGCTAGTGCAGCAAGCACAACTCTACCTGCAGCTTCATCTTTAGTCCCCGGAAATCTCAGGCGGCGAAGACCTGCACAGGATATAACCACAGTGTGAAGCGCATGGTCAATCGTTACACCTCCTGAAACTACTTCTGGGCGTATGTTTGAGTGACCGACTTCTGAGGGCTTCTTGGTTTTTTCGCCCTCAAGCCCTTTTGCAATGCTCCAATTCATAGCGTCACCAACAACTTTAACACTTGCTTTCACTCCCAATGGATCTATTCTGCTAGTGGTTTTTAGACCATCGGTTGCACCGATTCCAACAATCTCAGATACCACGCAGCGGCTGAACCTGGCTCCCAATCCTCCACCTTCACTATGAGAGTTCCAGGCACCGAAAACTAGGGATGTAGGACTTAGCTTGAAGACTTGCAATGCATTCGTCGGCTTTGCCAGTACAAGTTGTCTGTAGTCATCAGTATCAGTAAATGGCTTCCCGTCTTTTAGACTATCTCGTATGATTGCATCAAAGATGCGATGTGGTGCGTCAAGCGAAGTAATCACACCTAAGTCACTCAGATTATATTCTTTTCCACTGTTAAAATTCGGTTTCGCTCCTTTTCCGTTGCCATCGAATGAAAGATTGACCTTGGCCCCAGAAAAGTCCACAGCAATATGTGGTAGGGCTATTACTCCGGCCTTCATCGCCTCCAACAAAGCGTATTCCAACCTGTTAGCTTGGCTCTGAACACTATCTAGAAGTACACATCTGATATCCTTTCCTTCTATTCGACGCATTTCAAATGCATGTCGGGGAGAATCTCTGTTACCTTCACCCGGATACGTTGGTGGAAATATCTTATCTCCTTTCCCGCCTGAAGGCTGCAACCGCTGCACCCGACGAATTGCTGCATCCTGCTCTACAACTTTCTTAAGACTTTCTGCAGTTAATTCCATAAACCCACCAAATATGACTTGCGAATCTGGCTACAACTGCAGAACGGGATGGCATCTTATAAAACTTTCATCAACTGTTGCACTGGGTATCTCTAAAGAAGAGATGTTATTCGTTAGGAACAGCTTTTCAGCCGTGGAGATTCATGATGTTTGCTGCCTCGACCGGACCGACGGCTTCGCTTCAATGGGGCCACAACTTTTCAGTTGTGGAGATAACTGGCCGTCGTCACAGTACACATCAATTGAATCGCGCTTCAATGGGGCCACAACTTTTCAGTTGTGGAGATCTGGTCGCAATTCACCTCCCCGCAAGTTTTCACTCGCTTCAATGGGGCCACAACTTTTCAGTTGTGGAGATTAGTAAGGGTAAAAAGAAGGGGAAGTTGGTGAATACGCTTCAATGGGGCCACAACTTTTCAGTTGTGGAGATGGAAGAATATACCCTGGGTGTTGGATTTTACAAACCGCTTCAATGGGGCCACAACTTTTCAGTTGTGGAGATTAAGACTTGTGGATTATTTTCTGTCCGCATCGACTTGCTTCAATGGGGCCACAACTTTTCAGTTGTGGAGATGATCAGTTTCAAGCCGCCCTACAATGTGCTGCGTAAGCTTCAATGGGGCCACAACTTTTCAGTTGTGGAGATTAGTGATTTCCTGGATTAAAATAGTAGAGATCGTCTTGCTTCAATGGGGCCACAACTTTTCAGTTGTGGAGATGCATGACAGTCGGCGCCTATGCTTTTGTAACGAAGCTTCAATGGGGCCACAACTTTTCAGTTGTGGAGATTATGGTCGGGATAATACTTGCGGGATTTGTGTCCGCGCTTCAATGGGGCCACAACTTTTCAGTTGTGGAGATCTGCGCGACACCGTCGCCCAGATCCTCGGCCGTCAAGCTTCAATGGGGCCACAACTTTTCAGTTGTGGAGATTGGCACTTGATACGTTTCCTTTCTCCCGGCTTAATGGCTTCAATGGGGCCACAACTTTTCAGTTGTGGAGATATACTTAGCCGTAAAATCCCTGTTCGTTACTTTATAGCTTCAATGGGGCCACAACTTTTCAGTTGTGGAGATCTGCGCAACGACCGGCTGTCGAATCGGCTGAGACTGCTTCAATGGGGCCACAACTTTTCAGTTGTGGAGATTACGGTGTAAGCAGAATGAAAAAAACTGATGCTTACGCTTCAATGGGGCCACAACTTTTCAGTTGTGGAGATGGGGATCCCCGCCGCCGGAATTGCCCGGCTGTTGTGCGCTTCAATGGGGCCACAACTTTTCAGTTGTGGAGATTAGAGAACACCGCTCGAATGCAGCGATGAAGGTCCCAGCTTCAATGGGGCCACAACTTTTCAGTTGTGGAGATGCCCTGAATCGTATTGCCGTTATACCACCGCTTGATGCTTCAATGGGGCCACAACTTTTCAGTTGTGGAGATTTCCAAACGTCAAGGTCATGGGATTCCTGAGCGATGCTTCAATGGGGCCACAACTTTTCAGTTGTGGAGATTCCTCACTTCCATGATCACCTGACCCTGCTCGATGTCGCTTCAATGGGGCCACAACTTTTCAGTTGTGGAGATCCGTCTCATTGTTTCTCACTTCCGTTTCCTCCCCGGGCTTCAATGGGGCCACAACTTTTCAGTTGTGGAGATCCGCAAAATAAATCAAAGTTACGAACCTGCAATTTATGCTTCAATGGGGCCACAACTTTTCAGTTGTGGAGATATCAGTGACGATAAACTAACCGTAACTAACACTTCAGCTTCAATGGGGCCACAACTTTTCAGTTGTGGAGATTCACTGACGCGCGGGTCACAGAGGTGAAGCTCAAGCCGCTTCAATGGGGCCACAACTTTTCAGTTGTGGAGATCAGGAACATACCAAATATGGGGGGTTGAAATAAATGGCTTCAATGGGGCCACAACTTTTCAGTTGTGGAGATCCCAATCCATTTGGCGGTCTGGAATCGTGGTTTGCAGCTTCAATGGGGCCACAACTTTTCAGTTGTGGAGATTCGCTGACGCGTTGTAGTAGTATGTGCCGTTCGTGAGTTGGCTTCAATGGGGCCACAACTTTTCAGTTGTGGAGATATGGAAACAAAGTGTTCTTCAAGTTCATTTTCAGTATCGCTTCAATGGGGCCACAACTTTTCAGTTGTGGAGATGAGGGCGAATGATGCGGTCTCCTTCGGACTGAGGTTGCTTCAATGGGGCCACAACTTTTCAGTTGTGGAGATCGTTCACCGAAGAGCGGAAAAGCAATGCGTGGCTCGCTTCAATGGGGCCACAACTTTTCAGTTGTGGAGATTGGGAATCAACCCGCTTTTACTGGCCCACTGCATACCGCTTCAATGGGGCCACAACTTTTCAGTTGTGGAGATTTTCGGTTCCGTATCGAATATGACGGGACTGAGATGGCTTCAATGGGGCCACAACTTTTCAGTTGTGGAGATCAGCACTTGCAAGAGCAGGAATAAATCCAGCTAATGGCTTCAATGGGGCCACAACTTTTCAGTTGTGGAGATCAGTATTTGAATGCACCAGCAATTCAACTGAACCTAATGCTTCAATGGGGCCACAACTTTTCAGTTGTGGAGATCCGCAATGTGCAGGTCGATCCCGTAAGACCTTCCGCGAGCTTCAATGGGGCCACAACTTTTCAGTTGTGGAGATCGGACGGAGCGGAAGTTCCCATATCAGGCAGAGGCGGGCTTCAATGGGGCCACAACTTTTCAGTTGTGGAGATTTAATGCATCGTTTTACCCCCTCTATTCATGGATTCAGCTTCAATGGGGCCACAACTTTTCAGTTGTGGAGATCACCTGTTTGGTGGTGACAATCGACTCGGTAGATAAGCTTCAATGGGGCCACAACTTTTCAGTTGTGGAGATGGCCTTAAATATTCTAGCTATGGGCGTTTCGAGCGCGTCGCTCTTTTTATGCCGTATGAAATCAATTTTATCTTACTCTTATGTCTTATTCATTTATTCTGAAGAGAATCCGGGACCTGCGAGCGCTCATTCGTATGCAAATCATCACATCGGCGCTCGAAAGCTCTGGGCGACTATTGTCGATCCAGATGCTTTCCATCTTCATTCTGGAGAACGGTTACGCCCATCCGTTACTCTACACCCGAACCGTCAGATAATGACCGCTTGATGGTCTGCGATATCATCCTTCTGACCTAAAAACTCTACCTTCTGCTGCAAATCTATGTATGGGCCACCTATGTTCACAATCAAAACCCGGTCGGATTTGTGGTCAATGACGTTTTCAAGTTCACTGGCCAGCATGACTCTCT
>JAKBSX010000139.1 GCA_021844725.1 Actinomycetes bacterium
CAACTGGATTGCTTCCAATTCGCGGTGACCAAGCGAAATTCATCGTAAAAGGTTCTCGACGGCAAATATTGCATCCGTCTCGGCGTAGGTGCCGTAAAGCTCTACATATCCCAGGGCACGGTCGATCTCTTCTCTTTTTTCTTCAATATTTACGATGAATTTCGCTTGGTCACCGCGAATTGGAAGCAATCCAGTTGTCTTTTCAACTAGTTTGAGTACCTGCGTAGCTCGTTCCAATTGTGACTGGACTCGGCCTCTTCCCGGGAAGGACCAGTCTGGAACCATAATAGGTTGCCCGTCGGAATCAAATAGGGGATGCTGCTGAAACCAAGTTCGTACATAGTCCACTAAAGTCGCGTACTTTAGAGGATTTCGTGAACCTGAGGCCACTTGAAAAATATTGCCATTTGCGCTTTTTGGGCCACGGGCCGCGACTGCAATGATGGCAGAAGTGACCATATCAACCGGAATTACGTCAATTATTCCTTCAGGTACTCCAGGGAATTCCTTTAAAAGACCTCTTGCATATGAAATAATGATCGGTTCCGCCATCCGAAATCCGCGGATCCATCCTGGCGTTGGTTCAGCTAGGGCTGATTCTATAATCGAGGGCCTTACTATGGTTATTGGAATTTCAGTCTTTTTTTCAAGGAGGGCCTTCTCGCCTAGCGCCTTTGTGTAGGCATATGCGTCAGGCCAGCCCACCGATGCAGCCCTTGCGACTCCAGCCTTTACAAGCTCGTCATGTACCCACTCAATCCTAAGCTTTTCCACCTTTTCGGCTATCAGTGGTGCACCCGCTGCACCGAGCTCCCTACCGGCGGATTTTTGCAGCAGCTCCAGTCTTTCAGGTTCCCGACTCTTCAACTCTATGTCTCCCCGAACAGATCTGGCAGCTTTCACCTCCGCCCGCCAATCCAGGTCTGTGATGAATGAAGTTTCATCGAGTGGAAGTTCTGGCGAGTATCCTCTGCGTCTTCCGGCAACATAGGCAGTTGATATTGCTATCAATTGATGTGGTTTGTTCACCGCGAAGCGATCTCTTGCTGCGATCACTGTTTCGGCGACCCGTCGAGGTCCACAAAGGTTGACTTCAACTGCTACGTCCAGCATTGCGTCAAAACTTACCGTTGCGGCAGAATGGATAAATACATCGCAGTTGGCGAGCAGTTCAAGTTCGTCTGGTGTCAAGCCCAATCCGTCGGTAGTTACGTCTCCGCTCAGTGCGGTTACCCTGGAACTGATTCTTTCATTGAACTGAGAACCGTAAATTTGTCTGAGGTTATCGAAGCAGTCGTTCTTGAATATCTCTTTATACATTCGATCTGAAGCCGTGCTTCTTCTTCCAGGGCGAATTAACAGGTACAGGTGGCAGTCAGGGACGCTGCGAAGAAGTTTTTCGACTAACGATGTACCTAAAAATCCCGTTGATCCGGTAATAAAGAAGTTCTTTCCGGATAGTTGTTCAGCTATCAACAAGTGCTCCTAAATTTACGGTGGTCAAATTTACTTCCAATAAGCGGGAATGTTTCTACTTCTTGTGAAAATCGGTGCGTGTGATTCATTACTTTCGAGGCTTCTTCGGTGGAGTATATCTGCGTGATTGGCCTGGGGGCTTACGCACTTCAGACTTGGCATCAATTGCCGATTTGCGTCCAAACATACTTCCACTACCGCCACTAGCTTTTGATGGTTGCACCTGTCTAGCCCCGCGCTTAAAAGAGACGAACCCAGCCCAGACTACCAGGGGAAACGCTAAAAGTAAATACGTTGACCATGGACCCAAAACACCTACGGCCGCCATCATAAGTCCAGAAAACATTCGTAGTCGCCTGGTCACGAGAAATATAGTCACCACCAAGGCCACGGTACCCGCCAACCATGGAATGAAGGGGGACGTGGCTCCCTTTGGCAGCGGTCCGTTGAAATGTGGGATCCACAGGAATCCAAGAGCAATGATTCCGTAAATGCCGACCAAAATTCCATAAAGCTTTTCTTTATCAGTTAGGCGACTCATCGGCCTCTAAGTTTAGGAGACCTTCGACTGAAAATGATTCAAAGTTGTAATTTCAAACAAGTTTATTATGTTCTTATGCGTGGTTTCTGAAGGTATTTTTTGGAATCTGCGTTATTAGATGGAATAAGTCTTTGCCATTGCCTATTGGAGAGTTTTCTGCTCTCAGGTATTACTTACGTGCAGCAGAGAAATAATTATTTGGTTGGGTGGCATACCGATTTGCTATCACGACACTAATGTATATGAACATCGGGCGCTTAGCTCAGTTGGTTAGAGCGCAGCCTTCACACGGCTGAGGTCGGAGGTTCGAGTCCTCTAGTGCCCACAGAAATACTCGATTTAATGGGGGTAGGGGGTCTTTAGTATATTTATTTTGACCGATTGCGAGTGGCGACAGGTGCACAGAGGGGGTCGTTTCTAAAGTCGGAAGACTCTTGCTCGGTTCTCGTTGGGGCTGGTGCACTGACCAAATTTGTAAGACACATGTATGAATTCGGTTCATTAAACGTCAAGCTGGGGCCGGAGCGCTAAGACGATCAAACTTTGATTTGGTCATGGTTAGTAATTTTTGGGATTGAGGGGAATTTAGAACCAGTGGTTGTGCCTAATAAGAGTAAAGAGGGAAGTCAGTCTCGTGAGAATACAAACGAGTCACAAGTGGCTGGTGCTTACTTAGAGGAGCCACAAAAATCAAAGGCCGTTACCCGGGGCATTGCATTTTCAAGTCCGCGTGAATTTATCAGGCATTTTACAGTTGTGGTTGCGCTTGTGGTAACCGTTGTGATATTTGCCATCCTTAGGCCACATACATTTCTGGCACTTAATAATCTTGAGGCAATACTCACTAGTCAAGCTGCGTTATTTGCACTTTCACTAACTCTTACGGTTGCTCTTGGGGCGGGAGAAATCGACTTGTCCATTGGTGGGGTACTGGGTTTCAGCAGTGTGTTGATTGGGTATCTATCTGTTACTAAAGGTATTCCGGTTGTCATTGCCCTTGTGATTTCATTTATTGCAATACTTTTAGTAGCGGCAATAAATAGTTATTTAATCGTGAAGATTAGAGTGAACGGACTAATAGCTACTTTGGCCATGGGTACGATCCTGGATGGTTTGTCTGAGGCGGTTTCCAATTCATCTACGATAGGCAACATCCCAAGTTCGATTTTGAAACCTATGCAGGCAAGGTTCTTGGGAATTGGCACGCCGTTTTGGTATGCGGTTGTGATTGGGATCATTATCTGGTACGTGCTCCATCATATGCAGAGTGGAAGGTTTCTCTACTTTACTGGTGAAGGCAGAGAAGCAGCCAGGCTCGCTGGCATAAGGGTCAATCGCATCAGGACGGTTTCGTTATTTGTCTCTGCCATTGGGGCCTGGTTTGCCGGCCTGATTGTGCTCGGTCAAACCGGAGCAGCTCAGGCTGGGACTGGAGATCCGTATCTTTTGCCTGCTTATGCTGCGACTTTTTTAGGGGCCGCAACGATAAAACCGGGTCGTTTCAATCCTATTGGTACCTTTGTCGCAGTATTACTGTTGGCCGTAGGGACGACTGGGCTGCAGTTATTCGGTCTCTCCAACTGGGTTACCAATGTTTTTGATGGTGCGATACTTATAGTAGCCATCGGGCTGGCAACGTTGGTGGGTAGGTAGAGGTTGGAAAATGGACATAGCGATCCGAGATTGCTGGTTGAGGAGAGGTCTTTAAATGGCTTCTAGTGATGCTCTTGTGGTGGACAATGTAAGCAAGGCATTCGGTGGCACAAAGGCACTTGATCAAGTTAGTGTTACAGTTAAATTAGGTGAAGTTCATGCCCTGCTTGGTCACAATGGCTCGGGAAAATCGACCCTGATAAAAATTATTTCTGGGTACCATAACCCCGACTCAGGGTCTGTAACGATAAATGGGCATCAAGTTCACTATCCAACCACTTCTTTGGCGCTTAGGGAATTCGGTGTAAGTTTCCTGCACCAGGATATTGGGCTGGTGCCCACGCTTTCTATTCTTGAGAATCTAAGAGTTGGAAGGTTGGATACTGGAGCGTTAGGTCATATTCGCTGGCGCAATGAGCGGGCTACGGTTTCTGAGTTGCTCGCTCGTTTTGGAATTGAACTTAATCCGGAGCTGCCAGTTTCCCGGCTGTCAGCTGCTCAACGTTCTATCCTTGGGGTTATAAGGGCATTTCAGGATGTCGAAGGGGATAACTCCTTAGATAAAGGCGGGCTTATAATTTTAGACGAGCCGACCGCAGCTCTTCCGCAGGCAGAAAAGGAAATATTATTTGGTGCGATCAAGTTGGTAGCCTCACATGGGGTGGGTGTTCTTCTGGTTACCCACCATCTCGAGGAGCCCCTTCAATATGCTGACCGTGTTTCTGTATTGCGTGATGGAAAATTGATCGTAACTGACGACGTGGCAGCATATGACTATGACAGCCTTGCTGAGTTGGTGGTGGGCCAATCGGTTGATAAAGTCTCTACCGCAAGCGGGGAGAAAGTCCGGTCCGACCAGAGTTATCTCAAGGTTGATGGCCTAACAAGCGAGAATTTGGATGAAGTATCTTTCGAAGCTTTCTCGGGCGAGATAATTGGATTGACAGGTTTGATGGGTGCCGGTCACGAAGAAGTGCCATTTTTGCTATATGGGGCGACAATTCCCAAGCGGGGGGAGATTGTGGTTAATGGCAGAAAATTTAGACCTGATCCCGTCAATTCGAGAAGGGAAGGAATTTCACTGGTTTCCGGCGACCGCCTAAGGGCTGGAGGCGTGCTGTCCGCGTCCATTGGAGAGAATGTGACACTGCCGGTACTAGACACCATCGTTGGAAGATTGGGTTGGCTTAGGGGGGAAAAGGAAGAGTCGATCGTAAGCGGGATGATGTCGAAATTTGCCATCACGGGTGCATCGGCTCACATGCCGTTTTCGGTTCTAAGCGGGGGCAACCAGCAGAAAGCTTTGGTGGGACGTTGGATAGAAGCCAAGCCGAAAATACTGCTGCTTCAAGAACCTACCGCAGGTGTGGATATTGGTGCCACGGTAGAGATAATAAGGATGCTGAAAGCTTTTGCTGAGCAGGGAGGGATAGTCATCTTTTCCTCGGAACAATACGAAGACGTAGCCACGCTTAGCGACAGGGTACTGGTATTTAGGAGCGGGAGGATTATTTGCGAGCTTTCTGGATCGAATTTAACTCCAACCAGTTTAGTCGATGCAAGCTATGGGAAGATTGAGGTATAGAAGGTTTTAGATTTAGGTACCAAGGTGTTTATCGCTTGCAACAGTTTTAAAGATCAAGTTGGTTGATTGGTTTAGTTTTATGAAATTATTTTGAGGAATCGAAAAATGTTTGCGGAAGGGAGTTGATATGGCAAATAAGGAAAAGATGGACATATTGGTCCATACCGGCCCTGGCACTATCATGGGTAATTATTTAAGAAGGTACTGGGTTCCTGCGCTTCTCGAATCGGAACTGCCTGAGCCGGGTTGTGATCCCATTGAAATAACCCTAATGGGGGAGCGGCTGGTTGGATTCAGGGATGCTCAGGACAGAATCGCTCTGGTTCAGGAGTGGTGTCCTCACCGAGGCGCGTCGTTGTTCTATGGCCGTAATGAAGGTGACGGACTGAGATGTTCTTTTCACGGGTGGATGTATGACGTGAATGGACAGTGTATCGACATGCCTTCTGAGCCGGAAACCGCTAGGTTCAAAGAGCGTATATGCATCACCGCTTATCCATGTGTTGTGAGAGGAGGTGTCATCTGGACCTATATGGGACCCAAAGAGTTAGTCCCACCTGCTCCGGAGTTAGAGTGGGCATTGCTTCCGGCCTCCCAGAGGTATGTTTCGAAGAGGGTCCAGGAGACAAACTATCTCCAGGCACTCGAGGGCGGGATCGATTCCAGCCACGTATCATTTCTGCACCGATTTGATCTGGAGAGCGAACCTCTATTTACCGCCGCTAAGGGAAATCGATACCTTCGAGCTGACACCCATCCTAAATTTGAGGTGGTGGAGTCTCCCGGCGGCCTTCTGATTGGGGCTCGACGTCAAGGTGAGGAAGATTCCTACTACTGGAGAATTACTCAATTTATTCTTCCATGGTTTACGCTAATTCCTCCCTTTGGAGATCATGCGATGGGTGGTCATGCGTGGGTTCCTATAGACGATGAGAACTGTTATGTATGGAGTATTAATTTTCATCCACACAGGGAGTTGACTCCAAGTGAGATTGAGGGAATCGAGTCTGGAAGCGGTATACATGCATCTTTGATCCCAGGAACGTTCAATACCGTTGCCAACAAGAGAAATAAATACTTGCTTGATCGCCGGGCACAGCGCGAACAGCGTTCTTTCAGCGGAATTTATGGGGTCGGCATGCAGGACTCTGCCATCCAGGAGACAATTGGTCCTATTCAGGACCGTACAAGGGAGCACTTGGGTACCTCGGACGTGGGGATCATCTTGGCTCGCCGCCGCATGTTGAATGCTGCACTTGCGCTGGCCGAAGAAGGAACTGAGCCTCCAGCTTTGGATCAGAAAAGCCAAAAGGTGAGGGCGGCCTCGCTCCTGCTTCCCAAGGGTCAGCCCTTTGCCGAAGGTGCTGAAGAGGTTCTCGTGGCAAGCAAAGAAAAGATTGTTGCCACTCTTTGATGAGGAAACATCTCAACGGGAGCGGTTCTGGCTCTTCCATGGTGACCGACAGTGATGAGGTTCTTTTAGTTCCAGTGGGATGTCCCATCGATGAACGTCAACGATTAGACCAAGCGCTTTTTGATTACGCCCTTGTCCGGTCCATTGATCAGCTTGATGGGGTTCTTCCACCTAGAGATACATTAGTGGTAGCGCTTTGGTCTGATTCGGTGGATTTGTTGGCAGTCGGTGAGCGGGCAGGCGATTTGAATTCGGTGCGATCGCCTTCTACCCGAGTGGTGGGATTGTACCTGGACCCCGATCGGACTTCCGTGCTCGCAGGTGGAGATACCGGTGAGTTCGTCGAACTGAGTTGGCTGCGAGACCTTTCTGACATGGTGATAATCTCGTCTGACGTTGGCGTAGTCGAGGAGTTGGTGACCACCTTGGCTCAGTCTGCGCTTGGATAATCTCTCCTCTGAACAACTTGCTATATCTAAAGCAGTGATACTTGCCCGGCTCATCCACCCCGGATCAGACCGAAAGAGTTACAACTGGATATTGAAC
>JAKBSX010000140.1 GCA_021844725.1 Actinomycetes bacterium
AAATCAATACCTTCGTCAGAAGGTATTGATTTTGCTGGTGAGGTTCCAGCTGGTTATCTTTATGTCGATGGAGTGGTAGGTGATGTGAACCGAGGAGTCCTCAGAGATCGCAAGGTTTTGTCAGAAGAAGGCGTAATCGTAGTTGTTGTGACGGTTGAAATTCAATCGGGTGAGGTTGTAACTGGACCTGAGATCATCACCAGAGGGTGGATTCACGCTGACGAAGCGGAGGGAATACTAGAAGAAGCAAAAGCTGAAGTAAGGAGATCCATTTCTGATGCTGCGTCTCAAGATGCACTTGATCTGGATACTTTGCGGCGCCATGTACGCTCAGCTCTTGCCAAATATGTGAATAAGCAAACCAGGCGCAGACCGATGATAGTCCCGGTCGTTTTGGAAGCGTAGATTATCCTCAATTCGATAAATTTATGTAATTATTAATTACATACTGGTAATTTAGTTACTAGATTCGTATATGCGACGATAATTACTGGCTAGGTTCAAATTGGTGAGTCAAAAGGTTACAAGGACAACGAGGAGCAGTGCAACGACTGGTTCCCGGCATTCAAAAGCATCTTCCAAAAAGCGAACGGCAGGGCCCAGGAAATCTGCCCACAGCAGAGTTTCGCAGAATAAGACTCTGTTTGAGCACGTTACCTCATTGGATGATGCGTTTCGGGGAGTGCTCTATCTGTTTGTCTCTGTGGTGCTTGTAATATCGCTGTTGACATCATTCTTTGGTCCCTTGGGTAAAGATTTGGCGATTTTATCCGGTTCAATCTTTGGAATTGGGATCTATCTCGGACTGGCAGCGTTATTTCTTTGTGGTTTGGCTCTGGTACTTCCCGACAAGATTTCATTTGCTCGCCATAGGGGTTTGATAGGTTTTTTCGCAACCGTGTCTCTTGCATCGATACAGGGTGATCTCTATCAGACATTCAGTGGGCCAAAGATTCGGGTCAAAGGTGGAATCTTTGGATACAGCATCGGTCACTATCTAAGTTTAGTTGCTGGCCGTTTTGGTGGTTTATTGATTCTGACTTTCGCGCTGGTTTTTCTGGTTTTAGCATTTTTTAGAATTGGGCCTCAGGCGGCAATCGTAGCAGTAGTGAGCCGGATCCGTAAATTTGTTGAAACCGGTGAAAGTGGCGAGGGATTCGATGAGTTAGGGATAGAGGATATTTCTGTTGAAGCTCATCAACAGCCCAATCAACCTGCCTCACGCCGATCGCGCAACCCAAGGGTGTCTGATGCTGCTGAGATATTAGGCATACCGGAAGATAAGAGTGATTTGATACTTTCAGGTATGGTTTCGTCCTCGCCTGGAGCTTCTGATTCTAATCTGCTCAAGAACTCAAAAACTAAGGTACCCAGTTCCGACACGGTTGAAATGAATTTGGAAAAGGTGGCTGGCAACTGGAAACTTCCCAGCCCCTCTTTGCTTAAGCGTGGTGCAGTCAAGAATCTTGATAAAGACGAATTGACTATGCGCGGGAAAATTCTCCAGAATTCTTTGGCGACTCACGGGGTGCAGACAAAGTTGGTCGGAATGACTGTCGGACCAACGGTTACACGGTATGAACTGGAGCTTGGCGAAGGTGTCAAAGTGGCAAAGATAACCGCCTTGAATAAAGACATAGCCTATGCTATGGCCGCAGCCGATGTGAGGATACTTGCGCCAATTCCAGGGAGGTCGGCTATTGGAGTTGAGGTCCCCAACCAAAACCGGCAGATCGTGAGCCTGGGTGATGTGCTGAATTCCCAGGAGGCAGTGGTAGCCATCCATCCCCTGGAGGTGGCATTGGGCCGCGATATTGCCGGGCGAGCGGTAATGGCAAACTTGGCTGAGATGCCCCACGTATTGATTGCAGGAGCGACAGGATCCGGTAAATCCTCCTGCATTAACTCCATTATCACCTCAATCCTTATGAGAGCGACTCCGGATGAAGTGCGGATGATCCTGATCGATCCCAAGAGGGTTGAGTTGGGTCAGTACAATGGCCTTCCCCATCTGTTGACACAAGTGGTGATAAATCCGAAAAAGGCAGCCAATGCGCTCTCATGGGCAGTTAAGGAAATGGAACGAAGATATGACCTGCTTTCTGAAGTTGGAGTAAGGGATATCACTGGCTATAACCAGATGATCGAGTCACTGGCGCAGGAGATGAGCCAGAACCCAGTAGGGTCAAGTTCTCCGGTCGATCAGATACTTGATGACTCCCCGTTATTCACTGGAAACAACGGAGGTACTCTTGAAAAGCTGCCATTCATAATTGTAGTGGTTGATGAGCTGAATGACTTAATGATGGTTGCAGCCCGTGATGTGGAAGAGTCAATATGTAGAATTGCCCAGATGGCTCGAGCGGTCGGAATCCATCTTCTCATAGCGACTCAGCGTCCCTCGGTGGATGTCATAACTGGAGTTATTAAAGCAAATGTGCCTTCTCGGATGGCATTTTCGGTTTCCTCACTTGCTGATTCCAGAGTCATTCTTGATCAGCCAGGTGCTGAACGCCTAGTCGGAAAAGGCGACATGCTGCTTCTTAATGCATCGTCTAATGTACCTCGAAGAATTCAAGCCCCCTGGGTTTCGGAAGCGGAAGTGCGGGCTGTTGTAGGTCACTGGCTACGGTCTTCTAAGCCTCAGTACGTAGATGGGGTGGAAGGATCCGATTCCCAAGGGGAGTTTGGTTTTGACGGGGATGATTCGGACGAATTGTTGGATCAGGCAATCGAGCTGGTTGTGTCGTCACAGCTCGGCTCAACCTCTATGTTACAGCGGAAGCTGAGGGTGGGTTTTGCTCGAGCCGGTCGGATCATGGATTTACTTGAATCGCGGGGGATTGTCGGTCCTTCCGAAGGTTCTAAACCCCGTGTTGTGCTGATGAGCAAGGAAGAATTGGAGAACCACAGGGAAGAAGGTTATTTCTAATATCTTCTTCATCCATTTAGGTCTAGCTTGTTGTCTGAGTTTTTCGTCTCGAATTTTGCTGCCCATATATTTCTGGAGGTTTTAGGGTTATGAAAAAAAATGATTCCTGGTTGAGCTCAACCTCGAATTCTTCCTACTATAGGGGCAGCCGCAGGGGCGGGTCCACAAGGTCCGTGGCAAGATTTTCCCGACTGATAGCTCTGGTTGTAGTACTGTTAATTCTTGTTTCGATAGTACAGCTTCTTCGTTCAGTCCCATTGCCCAGGGCTTCGCAGACTCTCTCTGATGCTGTGATACCAGGTCAGAGACCGTCGTTGCCATGGCCCTCAAGTGGAGGTGCCGAAGTAGCAGTTCAAAATGTTGGGATTATTGGCTCGTTTAATCCCGATATCAAAATCCAGCTTGCTTCGGTTGCAAAGATAATTACCGCTTTGGTGATCGTAAAGGACCATCCCCTCTCATTGGGAAGTACCGGACCTTCGGTCACAATTACCTCCAAAGATGTAGCGAACTACCGGTATATGGTGAGCCAACAGGATTCGGTGATGGGTGTCGCGGTAGGAGAAACTCTCACCGAATATCAGATGTTGGAAGCATTGTTGATTCCATCTGCAGATAACATTGCTGTAAAGCTGGCTCAATGGGATGCCGGCTCCACTTCAGCATTCGTGGCAAAAATGAATGCCTATGCCAAGTCAATTGGAATGAACAGCACAACCTTCAAAGATCCAGCCGGACTTAGTTCCGGTACCGTTGGCACAGCTCCGGATCAGGTCAAGGCGGGCTTGAAACTTCTGCAGAATCCAGTGCTGTCTCAGATCGTGGCCAAGCCACAAGCTACTCTTCCCGTTGTTGGAGTTCAATTCAATGTCAATTACAACGTAGGTCACGATGGATTCGTTGGAATTAAGACCGGGTCAATCGGTTCTGCTGCAAATTTGGTCTTTGCGGCCACTGGGTCTTCGGGCTCAAAGGACCTGATTGTTGGTTCTGTAATGGGTCAGCAAGGTGTACAGCCACTCGCATCAGTGTTAAACCTAAGTCGAAATTTAGTCAACGCGGCTCGTAAAATTCCCACTCAGGAGCAGGTGCTGAAAAAAGGTCAGTTAGTGGGAACTATCAATGCGCCTGGAAATAAGCCGGTATCTGTTATTGCTACGCAAGGGGTCTCCTTTTTAGGGTGGCCGGGGCTCAAGGTAAATTACAAAGTGCGTTTTATAAAACTGCCAAGAAACATTGCAGCTGGTGCTAAGGTTGGAACACTCACTGTTTCGGTGGGTGCGCAGTCTCACACTGTTGAATTAGTCACTAGTTCTGCGGTGAAGGCTCCTTCGTTAGCTTGGCGACTTGAGAGGTTCTAAGGAGCAACAGTGATTGCTAGGGTACCAGCTTCGACCGCAAATATTGGACCGGGATTTGATACCCTTGCTTTAGCAGTGTCGCTTTATCTTGAGGTGGAGTCGGAGCCGTCTACCAGTTTTCAGGTAACTGCTCATGGCTATGGTCACAATGGCCAGGTTGGGCAAGATCATTTGGGGGCCAGGGTTGCGGAATATGTGTTGGGGCACTCTAATGTTCACTTGACGGTCAGGTCGCAGATTCCATTGGGGCGCGGTCTTGGTTCGTCAGCTGCATTTGTTGCCGCATGCGCAGCAGCTCTGGAAGCTGAAGATCCATTTCAGGTCGCTTGTCATTTTGATGGTCACCCCGAGAATGCAGCAGCGTCTGTATTTGGCGGGTTTGTTACGGCAACGCGGATTGGGGATGGCTTTATAAGCACCAATTTGTTGCTAGATCCAGAGGTCGCTTTGGTGGCTGTGATTCCGGATCGTGAGTTGGCAACTAAATCTGCCCGGGGAGTATTGCCAGACAATATACCCTTTACCGATGCATCGTTTAATCTTGGGAGATTTGGACTATTAGTTGCTGGATTTGCTGATATTGACCATCTCAGACGGGAGGCCACCGAGGATCGTTTGCATCAAGATTACAGGAAGATTCTTTTCCCTGAATCTTCCTTTTTGATTGAAGCTCTAATCGCTTCGGGATCGATTTGTGCCTGCTGGTCTGGTGCTGGACCCACGATGGTTGGATTTTGTCGAAAAGATGACAGAGAAGCGGTCGCATTGAAAGCAAATACGTTGCTGTCGAGTAAAGAATCCGGGTATTCGGTAAAGGCGCTTGAGGTCGATAACCGGGGTTTGGTGACTTCAATGTCATACAGATCAGGTTTCGAACCGCTCGAGGTTGCTAGTTTGTTATAGATGACTGTTTCATTCTGGATTGAAACCCTCGGGTGCCCAAAAAATAGAGTTGATTCAGATAAACTTGCGGGAAGGCTTGGTACCTCCGGTCTTCGTCCGGCTGATAACTTTAAAGATGCTGATTTGGTAATTGTCAACACTTGTGCATTCATTGAAGCTGCCCGGATGGAGTCAATCGAGACCATTCTTGAGCTTTCGGATCAGAAAAAGCCGAACGCTAAGGTTGTTATTACGGGTTGTATGGCTGAACGATACAGCGAAGAACTTGCTTCAGAATTGCCAGAGGTGGATTTAGTCGCAGGATTTGGCCAGGAATTGCTGGATCCGGCGTGGTTTGAGCCAATTTCGGTTCCAGTTAAATTGTCAGTAAATTCGAATCGGCCGGGCTCGAAATACGACTTCGATTTGCTCAACCTTTCCAGGCCACATGTTCAGACTCCTTGGGCATATGTAAAGATTGCCGAGGGCTGTAATAGAGCATGTGGGTTTTGTGCAATACCATCTTTTAGAGGAAAGCAACAATCTAGAACGATTGAGGCTATTGTTCAAGAGGTGGAGAGTCTGGACGTCAAAGAAGCGGTTCTGGTAGCTCAGGATTTAGCCTCATATGGCTCAGATCTTTATGGTTCTAAACTTCTTGCTGAATTGATTACAGCACTGAAGGATAAGGTTGATTGGCTAAGGCTTCTTTACATTTATCCTTCTGAACTTAATCAGGGATTAATCGAGGCCATTCTCAGCACTGGCATAGCCTATTTTGATCTTTCGTTGCAGCACTCTTCCCGCCCACTTTTGGCCAGAATGAAAAGGTGGGGATCTGGAGAGAAGTTCCTTGAGAGAATAGAATATATTCGCTCCCTCGCTCCTGAAGCAGTATTCCGATCCTCATTTATAATCGGTTATCCAGGAGAGACGGAAAAAGATCACGATAATTTGCTTCGGTTTATCAATGCTGCGGAGCTCGATTGGGCAGGTTTCTTTACCTTTTCAAATGAGGTTGGGACATATGCCAATCGTCTAGACGAAAAGGTCAATAGAGGGTTAATGATGGAAAGATTGGCTGAAGTGTCGGAGTTGCAAGACCAGATAACCGCAATGAAAAGAAGCAACAAAATTGGCACTGAAGTTCTTGCGTTAGTCGAGACTCAGGGAATTGCGAGATCTTACATGGAAGCGCCGGAAATTGATGGCGTTTTGAAGGTCGATCCGAACCTTCAGGTAGGCAGTTTTGTAAAAGTAAAGGTTACTGGTTCCGAAGGTCCGGACTTGTTGTGCGAAGTAGTGAGATAGCAATGTCTTTCAGTGGAACTTTCGGTCCAAGTGCTTTGGCAACGCCGTCTAATTTCATAACCTTGCTGAGGGTGATAATTACTCCATTGCTGATGTACGATGTGGCCAAAAATGGTGCCACCTGGACAGCGTTTATCGTCTGGGTAGTACTTGCTTCAACTGACAAGCTAGATGGTTTTTTGGCAAGAAAGCAAGGTACGACTCGCTCGGGCGCGTTTTTAGACCCCTTGGCCGACAAATTAATGGTTTTTGGATTATTTGCTGTTTTAGTGGCAAAGAGTGAGATTTGGTGGCTACCGGTAATAATTATGGCTGTGCGTGAGACTTGGATGTCCCTATATCGCTCTGTCCTTGGAAGAAGGGGTATCTCCGTGCCTGCCAGACCTCTTGGCAAAGCGAAGACCTTTGTACAAATAATCGCGATAGGACTTGCGTTGATCCCGGGTTTTTATGCGTTTGGTAGAAGCGAGATTGCCGCGCTAGTGTGGATTGCAACGGGACTGGCCCTTGTAAGCGGGTATTTTTATTATGCCGATGGACATGTGCAAGGTTCCAACTAGTCCAAGGAGTAGTTGATGCAGGTTGAAATAGTGGCGATCGGCACTGAGCTGCTGTTGGGTCAGATAATAGATACAAACTCATCTGCAATTTCTCAAAGACTTGCTGAGGTTGGAATTGATTGTTTTTTATCAAACCCGCGTGGGTG